>JAZREC010000306.1:0-6479 GCA_045660605.1 Clostridia bacterium | reverse complement strand
AGCCGAAAAGAATATAATTATGACAATTTCAAGTAAAATTGATTTGACGATGGATTACGTTGAAAAGTGTGAAAAAATAATTGGTGAATATCTTTTGTTACAGGGGAAAATAAATAGTCTTATTTTGGAATAAAATAAAATTTTACAATAGGAGGAAATGCAATATGTTACCCATTATTGTTGCAGGAGCAATTTTGGCAGGAGGTATTGGAGCTGCAAAAAGCTGTAAAGCAATGTCTAATAATAGCAAAGCAAAAGAACTTATTGAAGAAGCAGAAGAAAAGTACGAAAGGGCAAAAACAGACTTGGAAGAACAGAGAGAGGCAACAACAAGTGATTTAGAAATTTTGGGAGAAACAAAAATTAATTCTTGGTCTAATGATATTGGTTTATTTGTAGAATATTTCAATAAATTTAAGAATGTAGATCTCCGGGGAAATCCTAATATAAATGAAAAATTAAAAATGCAAATTGATCGTACGGGTAATTTCAAAAAAATGGAGATTGCTTCTATGAATGCAACAGAGGTTGTTAAAGCGGGCATATCCTCATTGGGTGCAGGGGCATTGGCAGGTATTGCTTCTTATGGAGGAGCAACATTGTTTGCATCGGCATCAACCGGAACAGCAATTTCTGCACTATCCGGTGCTGCGGCAAAGAGTGCCACATTAGCTTGGTTTGGAGGGGGCTCATTAGCTGCAGGTGGATTAGGAATAGCCGGAGGAACTGCGGTTTTAGGTGGCATTGTTGCCGGTCCTGTTTTAGCGGTTGCCGGTTGTATAGCTGCCGCTAAGTCAGAGGAGAATCTCGCAAAGGCAAAAAAAGCATATTCAGAAGCAAACTTAGCTGTTGAAAAACTGAATACAATGACAGATTTTATGTCAAAGGTATCAGATATATCTAATAATTATAATACATTTATAAACGAGTTTTCATTGAGATTTAATACTGTTCTTAGTGAACTACAAGATACATACAGAGTGTCTTTAAGTGAGCAAGAGAAATTTTTTGGAAACAAGTTAAGAAAGCTTTTTGGTAGAGAAATCAAAATTGACTATAGAAAGCTGAATATATCTCAACAAAAAAATCTACAATTATCTTGGCTTATGGCACAAATTCTCCATGCTGTTCTTTCAGCTCCCATAATGACACAAGATGGAAATCTCGAACCTAATGTATACGAGACATTAAATGAGGCGAAAGAGTCATCACAAAAATTGCTTGAAATAGGTGCTAACAATGGATAAAAAGAAAATTAGAAAAGAAAATGTTGAACATGCAGGAGTTCTGCTTGGTAACGAATTTTCTAAAAATGTACAGAGAGGATCACAAGAAACCATTGAGGGAATGGAATTGTTTCTTAAAGTCGCAAAAAGCAAGGAAAAAGTTGGATTTGAACAGGTAAAGGGCAATCTTTTTGAGTATATTGAAGCTGCTAAATTTAACAAAAACGCGGCAAATATAGGAGATAAGACACGAGCCATAATAACGGATGCAGTGGGAAGACCACATGATCCTGCCGACATTGAATTGATTAGAGACGGAAAAATTGTAAGGCGGGTTCAAGCAAAGTTTAGTAAAACACAAAATTCTCAAGGTCTGGATACAAGTGCGGCTAGCAGTGTAAATATGCAACGACATACGAAGTATGATGGTATGCAGCGGCTTATAAGAAAGCAAGAAGACTATGCTATTGATCCTGCGACAGGAAAAAGAATCTCATTGTTAGAAAAAGCAAAGGGTTTAGCTGATAAAAGAGCCAATAGCGGTAATATTTATTCAAAGGAATATGAGGATGTATCAAAGAATCTAACAGATGAATTGAAAGATGATACAGCCGAAGGAAAAGGGGTTAGAAGCGGTGGTACTAATTTAGAGGAAGTTGAAAGTGCTGCAAGAAATCCCGAGCAATACGCTCGAAATTTTGAAATGAAGCAGTATGGAAAAGAAGTTGTAAATACATCATTAAATATGGCTGCTTCAAATGCAATTGTTGCGGGAATTGTATCAGGAGTTGAAAATGCGTTTGCTGTTATTCAAAACAAAAAAGATTTGGACAAGGCTATAAAAGATGTTGGAGTTACTGTTTTAAAAAGCGGGGCTAAAGGTGGCGTTACAGGAGTTATTTCCTCTGCTTTGCGTATAGGGGGAATGAAATCAAAGATTCCTATACTATCAGATTCAAGTTCTGCAACTGTAATTGCTGCAGGAATTGTTGACAGCGGGGTTGCAATTTACGAATATGCACGCGGAGAGATAGATTCTAAGCAACTTGTAGAACAATTGCAGAACACCATTATCAAATCAACAACCACTATTTATTTTACAAAAGCGGCAACTGCAATTTTCGGAGCCGCTCCATCGTTTGTTACTATTGCAATATATTCTGTAGCAAATTATGTTGTAGCATCAACAAGGGAATTAATTAAAAATGCAAAGCTTAATGCCGAAGAATATGAACGATTGGCAAGACTAAATGATGAAACTACAGAACTTATAAAAGAGTTCCATAATAGACTTATTCAACAAATGACAAATTATGAACAAGCTCAAAAACAACAAATGAGGACCTTGCTTTCAACCTTTGACAAAGAGATATTATCAAGTAATAATTGTGATACGGCTATATATGCGATAATTGACTTTGCAAACAATACAGGAATTGCTTTACAACATGCGGACTTTAGAGATTTTTCAAATGCAATGGTTTCATCAGAATCATTCACATTAGGACAATAAATTATGAGGTATATATGAAACCACATTCAAAAAACGAACGAATACTAAACCTATACACGCGGTTTTGCGAGGGAAAAACCATAAGCAAAGCTGAAGAAGCAGAGCGTTTCAGAGTTGACGAACGCTCTATTCAGCGTGACATTGATGATATAAGGGCATTTCTTGATGAGCGTTCCTTATGCGGAAACGACACAAGAACAATTGAGTACAGCAGAGCAAAAAAGTGTTACATAATGGAAGGGTCCGAGGGTTCTATGATGACGAATTCCGAAATCCTTGCAACCAGCAAAATACTTCTGGAAAGCCGTGCATTTACCAAAAAAGAAGTCAGCTCTATCCTTGACAAAATGATTTCCGGTTGTGTACCGCAAAAGAATGTAAAGCTTGTATCGGACCTTGTAGCTAACGAAAAGTTTCATTATGTGGAGCTTAACGAAAAAACCGCTCTTAAAGATTTACTTTGGGACATCGGTGTGTCTATTAAAGAGAGAAAGCTTGCCGAAATATCATACGAAAGAAAGACCTCGGACGGGCAGGTTGTTAAAAGGCTTGTAGAGCCATTGTCAATTCTTTTTTCAGAATATTATTTTTACCTGCTTGCAAATCTTGTTGAAAAAGACACATCGGGAAAAATCAAAAAACTATATGACTACCCTGCAGTTCTTCGTATAGACAGAATAATTAAATTTAGGGCTACCGAAGAACCCTTTTTCATAGAATACAAGGACCGTTTTGAAGAGGGAGAATTCAGAAAGAGAGTGCAGTTTATGTATCCGGGCAGACTGGAGAGGGTACAATTTAAGTTTTTTGGAAATAACATAGAACCTGTACTCGACAGACTTCCGACAGCGAGGGTGATTTCCAAATCAAGCGATGGCTTTCTTGTTGAGGTTGAGTCCTATGGCAAGGGACTTCTTATGTGGCTTTTGTCTCAGGGAGACAGGATACAAGTTGTAAGACCTGAATCGTTCAAAAATGAAATTAAGCAGATGCTTTTGAATATGATTGATAAATATAATTAAAAATGTTGTGGCAAAGGGATGCAAAAACTATTGCATCCCTTTGCTGTAGATTTTTATGTATTACCTATACACCTCATCATATGCATTTTCGCCGTAATGTGAATAAAGAAACAGAAAATAACCATAATCCATTTCGCCCTTATAGACCATTTGCAGTAATTTGAGTATTGACTGTTCCTCAGGAATCCTATGGGCAGGAGTTCTTTCCAGAGTAAGAAAATCATAATGGTCAAATCCGAAAACATATTTTCCGTCTCTCTTAAAGAAGCGATTGAGTGTAACATTCATATCACTGAGGTCACCATAGGAAATTGCATTTTTAAAGCTTTCCAAATCGGGGGTTTTGGTAATAACGCCGTATTCTGTTACTCCGGAATTAACTGTGCGGAGTATGTCGCCTTTCTTAAACGGAAGCGGAACATAGCAAAACACAGATTCAATTCCCGGAAAATCACTGGGATACGGAAGAATTTTTGTAATATCCATATTGTTGTTATACCAAAAAATGATATCCTCTTTATCAGGATTGTCTATATTCTTCTTACATATTTGTGCCTCTGTATTTATATCCTTCAAATCCTCATCATCAAGATAGTACTTCTTTTCATTTAATAAGTATTCGTTTGCTTTGCTGAAATCCGAAAAATAAGCTGTTGCTGACGGATTATTTCGAAAATCCGTCTCCCACAAGGAAGCCTCAAGTACAGAGTTTTTGGAATACATAAGGTCAGACATTGCATCTTCGTAATCATGGGTGATAGCTTCTACAAGACTTTTGTTACTTTTTTCTGTAAAGCGTTTTTTCCCGTATAACATATTCTCAAATGCATCCTCATCATATTCCTTCAAAAGCTCTTTCCACGCCCAGACCTTTTTGGAAACCGAAGCTTTCTTGCTGGAGTATATGATAACGGCTTGCTCCATGGGTGTAAACCGGGTACTGTAATTATATTTTCTAATGTCATCTGAGTCTATAAAATCAAGTATTGAAAAAATATTAATCCCTCCGTAAAATCATATTTTGTATTCTGTATTTAGTATCCTATGGATATAATCGGATATAGTTTCGTTTTCGTTTAATGGTGGCATGGTATTACCCAAGTTCTCGATTATTCTTTCAATCTTTTTAACATAGTTAAGGTATATTCGGTAAGCTGATTTATAAAAGGACGATGCTCTGTTGTTGATATCCTTGTCCATCTCATTAAATATATCAGAAAAGTTTTCGTAAGAATAAGTGATGTTATCTGCAAAAACAGTCTCAATAATCTTAAATATACCTTCTCCTATTCTGTTATCGTGCTCTGCAATTGACACATTATCTACAAAATAGTTAAAGTCATACATGTTGTAGTAATCCCGGTTATCGTTTATTTCATTATTAAAGTCATTATACAGTGTGTCCCTGCAATCATTTACAAGGCGGTATAATTTATCATATGCTTCCGTTTTGTTGTTTTTTGAGAAAAGTGTTTTAAGGCTGTCAAAGGTATCCTCAAAACAGGATAAAACCACCTGTGCATAGTCATCTGCAAGAGAGGAAGCGAGATACTTTTGACTGCTGGTTGAAAAATATTCATTTGCTCTGTCATAAGGCTTTCTTAAATATTCCTTAAGCTTCTGCTTTGCTGAATATTCACTTGTAAAATCGCTTGTTGCGTCAGCTAAGCTAAAAGGCAGAATTATATATGAAAAACGCTCATAGCTCTTAAGCTTGTTATGAAAATATGTTGCAAGTGAAGAGTGGAAGCTGTGATAATCGTCATATCCGTTTTCTTTTGCAGTTTCTAATGCGTATTTGTTCATCTCTTCGCTTACTTCAGACGGAAGAGAGATATTTTCTATTGAAATGCCGGAAATTTTGTACTGCTCAGGTGTGAATGGATTTTCAATTGTAGGATTATCAATGCCGATATATTTTACACCGCTTTTAGAAAGCGGAACAGAAAATTTTCCGTGACAGAGATAAATCGTCCTTTCGTTATTCTCAAGAAGAAAAGCAAGCTCTTCCTGATTAAGTGCAATTTTTCTGAAGTTGCTTAAAACATTTTTGTCAAGAGTATATTGCTTAAGTATTTCCAGTCTGTTTTTGACTTGCGGTGTCAACACATAATCCAGCGACAAATAATCAATACCCAAAGTTTCGCAAATGACCTTGAGGCTGTCCTTGTTTTTCAGAGAGAGATTTGAAATAATTTGAGCTTCTCTTTCATAATAATATGATTTTAAAAATTGTACAAGAGAACCATCATCAAGTGCCGTAAGAACACCTTGGGCATCAAAGTTTTGTTTGAGCTCGTCAAGCGAATGAATGCTTTTGTCTGATAAAACAAGTTCTTTTTTCTTGCTGGTTTCGTTTGTTTCTGGTTTCCCCAAATTGTTAAATAATGATAATGTGGAAAATTCGGGTTTCATAATATATCATCTCCTTAAATTTTTGTCCCGATGAACTAACTTTATTGTTGTTATATGCTTATTATAAATCGTTGGAGTGACACAAAATGTCATTGAAATCAAATTTTATGTGGATAAAACAAACCCGCAACATCTATCTTTCAATAGATATTGCGGGCATTTTAGTGGAAATGTATTATTTTATAATTGAAGCTATTGATTTTTAGCTTATTCACCATTTAAATATTTTGCGGTAGCTTTATCAAAATCTGATTCAAGCTTCTGTGCTTTATTGAAGATATCATATTCTGAAAATGCTTTTTC
>JAZREC010000305.1:0-5470 GCA_045660605.1 Clostridia bacterium | reverse complement strand
CCTATAGAATTGGATAATCGCTATGCAAACCGAATTGGTGAAGTTGATTGGATTTTCGTTATTGAGGCATTTGACAGACCATCAGATCCGCCAACCAATTCCGGTAAATTAACTGTCAGAAAGCTTTGGGAAGACGATGGAATGAATCGACCCGAAAGCATTACAGTCAATCTCCTCAAAAACGGAAAAGTGCATGACACTATTGAATTAAATGCCAAAAATCAGTGGATGTACACATGGACTAAACTGAGCAGGTTGGCAAAATGGAGTGTTAAGGAAGCAGAAGTTCCTAAAGGATATACGGCTAATTATTCGGTAAACGGAAATACAATAGCAATAACTAACATATGGAAAACTGATACACCAAATAAGCCGGAGGATAAACTGGAAGATAAGCCTGAAGATAAACCCGGCACAAATCCAAAAGACGAGCCGGATGTGCAGGAAGACATTCCGATAATAATTAATCCAGAGCCTGGCACTGATACTCCGCCAGAGTCTTCTGTTCCACATAATAATGAAAAGGTAACAATCACAGTTAATAAGCTATGGAACGACAATAATGCTAAATGGAGACCTGACAGTGTAACTGTACAGCTATATAACGGTGCAGAGGGAATTGAAAGTGTACATTTGGGAGAATGGAATAATTGGACATACACTTGGGAAAATCTCTCTCCACATGGTGATTGGAATGTCGTAGAGGTTAATATTCCCAAAGGATATACCCCCTATTATCAGGCTGTTGATAATACTGTAAATATAACAAACAGTGCCGTATTGATCCAAACCGGACAATTAAATTGGCCGATTCCTGTTTTGGGTGGAATAGGTCTTCTTATCCTTCTTTCTGGCCTATTTTTAATACTTAAAAAAAGGAAAAAATCATAATGAATATTCGCAGGATAGGCACTATATTTGTTATATTAGGCTTAGTGCTGAATTGCTTAGCACTAAGCCTGTTTTTTTATAATAACTATAAGGAAAATAAGTATTACAAAGAAACAGAAAATGTTATAAGTTCATTGGAAAACATGAAATTAGAAAGCAAAGTAAATAATAATTCAGGTGAAAGCACAGTTCATGTGAATGGTTATCATTACATAGGTTTTATTGAAATTCCTAAAATTAAAATTAAACTGCCTGTGTTATCTGAATGGGATTATTCGCGCCTTAAAATTGCTCCGTGCAGACAATTTGGAAGTATAAATACCAACGATATTGTAATTGCTGCACATAATTATAAAAAACATTTTGGAAATCTTTCAAAGCTTAATATAGGCGATACGGTAATTTTGACCGATATAAACAAGAATGGATATTTGTACCGTGTGGAAAAGTTAGCAACCCTTGAGCCTACAGATATAGACAAAGTGCAAAATAGCGGATATGATTTGGTACTTTATACATGTACATACGGCGGTAAAATGCGTATTGCTCTATTTTGCACTAAGACATCTGTTTAATTTCAAATTATCGTTTTTGTATATGCCATCGGAGAATGTCCGGTGGCATTTTTGAATGCACGGGAAAATGTATGTATGGAAGAGTAACCCAGCATATCGGATATCTGGCTTACGGAATGGCCTTTTTCTCTAAGAAGCTTTTTGGCATGTGATATTTTGAGACTTGAATAATATTCCATAGGTCCTGTGCCTATATACTCCCCGAATATTTTGCATATCTGAGTTTTGCCCATCAAAAAATGTTCACAGACTTCCTTAAGGGTTAAATTTGAATATATATTTTGCTTCATATAGTCGCACATAAGCTCACACAATGAATTATTTGCAAGCTCTCTGGACTTTTTGCTCATTGTTACACGGGTACTTATTGTGCTTCCGCCTCTTATCAGTTTAATAAGAAATTCTGTAAAATGGCACTTGAGAAGCTGAGATGCTCCAAACTTTTCTCTGCTGAAATCAAGTTCTGAGCGATTGTTATAGTCTGACGGAATTTCCTCCAAAGCATTTCTCGCCTCTTCCATAAAAAGAGACAAAAGCATCTTTGATGTCTTATCCAAAGTAAAGGTCTTACCGCTGAAATACTTCATAACCTCACCCGAAGCAGTAAAAGAAACAACCATCATAGCATTGGCTACCATCTTATCCGATATATGAGCATGGGTATCCTGAGGCTCGTGGAATATAACCTGTCCCTGAGACAAGGTACACCCCACACCGTTTGTTATTGCACATATACTGCCCGAATCGACATATACCATTTCCCAGAAATCGTGTTGTTCGGGCTCGTGGCAAAAATCCTTACTGAACTCAAAATAGTAGATTGAATTGAAACCTTCAATTTTTATATCCTCTGTTACCCTCTGCATTTCAAACACCAAAATTCACCTCGCGGACAAAATGCTAAAAAATAAGTAATGACAGCTAAATACATACCATTAGTCTTATTATATAATATAATCAAATAAAAATCAAGAAGTAAACGGAGGTATAGCTATGAATGTACTTGCAGTCGGTTGTCATCCTGACGACATAGAAATTTCATGTTGCGGAACTCTTGCAAAATGCGTTAAACCCGGTGACAAGCTTACTCTGTGTCATGTTGCAAACGGAAACATGGGTCACGAAATAATTCAGCCTGATGAACTGAGAAACATAAGAGCAGAGGAAGCACGCAAAGCAGGCTCGCTTGCAGGAATTGAGGTTGTAAGCCTTGATATCGGAGATCTGCTTCCCAACGGATGTGATATTGAGCAAAGAGACAAGCTTGTTGCTCTTATTAAAAAGGTACAGCCTGATTTTATCATAACCCATAGTCCCACAGACTATATGCCCGACCACCTTGCAGTATCGAAATTGGTGTTTGATGCCTCTTTCGCCGCAAGTGTGCCTCACTACGGTGCAGAGGGTAAATCACCTGTATGTCCTATTTTCTATATGGATAATCTTGCAGGAATGAACTTTAATCCGACAGAATATGTTGACATTTCTGATGAGATAGAACTCAAAATACAAATGCTCGGATGTCACGAAAGTCAGCTCAAATGGATGAGAGACCATGACCACATTGACTTTGCTGAATTTGTACGTACATGTTCAAGATTCAGAGGTATTCAGTGCAATACCGACTATGCTGAGGCATTTTGTCAGGAGCTTGTATGGCCCAAGGTTGTAGCAAGGAGGCTCTTGCCATGAAAAAGGTTGCATGTGTCGGAATTCTTGTTGCAGATGTAATTGCAGGGCCTGTCCCCCGACATCCCGAAAAAGGTACTCTGGAACAGGTTAATTCCATAACCGTCCACAACGGCGGAAATGCAATGACAGCTTCTATAAACTTAAGCAAACTCGGTGTACAGTCCTCAATGGTGGGAATGGTCGGAAATGACATGTTTGGAGATTATCTCAAAAAATGCCTTTTGGAAGCAAATGTAGATACCAAAGGACTAAAAACATCTGATAATGCCCAGACATCTGCATCTGTAGTTATTCTTGACCAATCCGGCGAACGCTCGTTCTTGCACTGTACGGGAACCAATGCCGTCCTTACGGAAAAAGATATATGCTACGATGCAATAAAAGAATGTGACATTATATTTGTTACCGGAAGCTTCCTCATGGACAGCTTTGACGGAAAAGATACAATGACATTTCTTAAAAAGTGCAAGGAGCTTGGAAAAACAACATTTCTTGATGTTTGCTGGGATGCCAAGGGCAACTGGGGAAAACTCCTTGATATGTCAATGCCATACATAGACTATTTCATGCCCAGCATTGACGAAGCTGAGCTGATAGCAGAAAGAAAAAATCCCGAAGATATTGCAGATGTTTTTGTATCCAAGGGCGTAAAAAATGTAATTATCAAGCTTGGTTCAAAAGGAAGCTACCTGCGAAAAGAAGGACAGGTTAACGGAGCTATATATCCTCCGTTCTACATTGAAAACCCTGTTGACACCACAGGTGCAGGCGACAGCTTTTGTTCGGGCTTTCTTGCAGCATTTGCAAGGGATAAGAGTGCCGAGGACTGTATGGTATTTGCCAATGCAGTCGGTGCACACTGCGTAACTGCAATGGGTGCAACAACAGGCATAAAATCTTATGAAGAAACAATGGAATTTATTAAAAATAAAGGAGAATGAAAAATGGATTTTTTATCAACTCTTAAAGGAAGTCTTTTGGAAGGTTTTTTCCCAAAGGGCTGGGATCTTGAAAAGATGGACAAATGCTGTGACATGGGCGTAAAGAGAGAGAGCTTCTGGCACAAGGACTTTAATCCCGTTGAATGTGATAACATCTATGAATTTGACACATACATGGGTCACGAAATTGCTCTCCAGATTAAAAACGCAAGAGAAAACGGCGAAAAGCTTGCTATGATACTCCCCGTAGGACCTATGGGAATGTATCGCTGGGCAACATACTTCCTTAAGGAATGGAATGTTAAATGCGACCATGTTTATACATTCAATATGGACGAATGGTCCGACAGCGAAGGAAACACACTTCCCAACGACAATCCTGCATCATTTGAATACAGCATGAAGCAGGCATTCTTTGATAAGCTTGGAGAAAACACAATTCCTCCCTCACAGAGAAACTTTGCTACAAAGGAAAATCTTCCTACTTACCCCGAAAAGATTGCAAAGCTCAAGGCAGAGGGTGTTAAGCTTGTTCTTGTGTTCGGTATAGGCAGAGCTTGTCATATAGCATTCTGGGAACCCCATTTTGCAGACGAATTCGAAACAGAGGCAGAGTGGAAAAAGCAGTGCTACCGCATAGGCGCAAAGCTCCATCCGCTTACAATTGAGCAGAATGCCATCACAAGCTTCAAGAGCAGAACAACACTTGTTCCCTGCTCCGCTAACACAATCGGACCCGGTCTTTTCCTTCAGGCAGATTACACCATAGGCGGTTGCGACGGTGCGCTCGGACGCGGTATGGGTTGGCAGGGAATGAGCTTCCTTACAACTCTCCACTACGGACCTGATATGCATATAACATCTACTTACATTCCTACAATGCCCGGAAAGCTCTTCTATCTTAAAGAGCTCGCTGGACCTCTTACTGCAGAATGTAACTGATAATATAGTATTTTTAACCACAATCACCTGTAAGAGCAACAGCTCTTACAGGTGATTGCGGTTTATTATATATTTTTCGAATTTGTATTTTTTTTGTAATTTTCAATAAATGCTTCACATTCTTCAAGCGGAAGCGGTTTTGAATAATACCATCCCTGAATATAATCACAATCGGATGATGACACCATTTTCTCCTGTTCTTTTGTTTCTACACCCTCGCAGATAACCTTGGTATTCAGGCTGTGTGCAAGAGCGATAATTCCCAAAAAAAATTCTTTTCCTTTTGGATTTTCTGTTTTCAAAAGGATATCACGGTCAATTTTTACAATATCTATAGGATAGTCGCAAAGGTTACTAAGTGATGTATATCCGCTTCCCAAATCATCCAAATACACCCTGAAACCAAGCTCCTTACAAAGAGCAACATTT
>JAZREC010000304.1:0-8263 GCA_045660605.1 Clostridia bacterium | reverse complement strand
ACCATTATTAAGCCATTCCCTTCATCTAAAAGCTTTTACAATAAAGATTTTTTCTCGGGGTGAATTTACATCCACCCCGATAACTTCCATTTTGTGTTATTATTTTGTAGCTGGAAGAATTTTTTCTACATCACCGTGTGGTCTTGGGATTACATGAACTGATACGAGTTCTCGTAATCTTGAACCAGCATCTGCACCAGCTTCTGTTGCAGGCTTAACAGCACCAACATCGCCTCTTACCATAACTGTTACAAGACCGGAACCGATCTTTTCTGTACCTACGAGAGATACTTCTGCTGCCTTTACCATTGCATCTGCTGCTTCAACTGCTGCTGTTAAACCTCTTGTTTCAATCATTCCTAATGCTTCTTTAGCCATTTTAATATCCTCCTAAAAAATATTATTCATTAATAATTGCTATTTTCAGACCCTTCATTTCAAGGTTTGTTTTGTGGGCCTCATTGATTTGTGAAAGCGGGAATCTGTGTGTTATAAGCTTTTCAAGCGGGAGACCGATTCCCTTAGCACGCTTTAAGAAATCGAACGTTGTTGCATAGTCACGGAGTGTATATACCCATGAACCAACAGTTGTGATTTCTTTAGCACATATATCAAAGTGGGGGTTGATTGTAGCATCTCCGCCATTGATAAAGAAACCAAGTTCGCAAAGACCGCCGCCGCTGCGAATGAATTTGTATATGTTGCTGTGTGCAACAGGTGAGCCTGTGCACTGGAATGCAAAGTCTGCAAAATAACCGCCGAGGGCGTTTTTAACACCTTCTGCAAGTGCTTCCTGACCTGCAAAATCCTTAAAGTTAACGGTAGCTGTAGCTCCAAGCTCCATAGCCATGTCGAGTCTCTTCTGCTCGCCGTCAATTGCAACAATGTTTTCTATTCCCATTGTTCTAAGGATTGCTATACAGATAAGTCCGATAGGACCGCAACCCTGAACAGCTACACGGGAGTTGAATCTTAATATTCCTGTTGTTTTTGCTCTTTCTACTGCATGTATAAGAACTGCACATGGTTCGATAAGTATTCTTGAATCAAGGTCAAGGTCACTTACATTGAATACAGAAGAGCCTTTGCGTACAACCATATAATCAGCAAACCATCCATTGAGATGAATATCATCATCGGGAAGCAGACCGTATACATCTGCACCGCCGACATTCTGCTTGTTGAGGTCATACATTGTTATGTCGGGATTATCCTTGAAAATCATACAAGTAACAATCTTGTCACCGACATTAAGGGGTTTACCTGCACTGTCTTTCTTAACATTTTTACCCATTTTTACTATTTCGCCTGTTCCCTCGTGACCGAGTACAACGGGAATAAGACCAAACGGGTCACGCTTGAATTCGTGAGCATCTGTTCCGCAAACACCGCATCCTTCTACCTTTACGAGTATATCGTCATCGCCAAGTTCCGGAATGGGAAACTCTTTGATTTCGTAATTCTCAAGGGAAGTGAGCATAGCAACGCGGCTTGTCTTGGGCACACCCTGTGATGCACAGCTCTTAGGAGCTGAAGCACCCTGATTCATGCCGGACAAAATCTGCTGAACTATTGCCTGAATTTGTTCCTGATTTACATCCATAGCTATTCTCCTTGTAGAAATATTATTTTCGCACTTTATTCCAACTGCTCCAAAGGGCAGGGAAGTGTCTGTCTGATTATCATTGATGTTATAAATTATAAACTTACGGATACTTTCTGTTACGGCACCAATACCATAGAGTACGGCATTGAGGCTCGTCGTGCTTTTTACAGTCTGCATCATTTTCTTTGCCTGTTTATCCGAGGCAAGATATCCGCCGTTTTCCACCAGATGATAAATAAATTCATCCTTGAGTTTTGGCGAAATCTTTACTATGATGCCGTGATTCAGATTTGATGTAAGCTTTTTTGCATTAAGAGCGGGATTATCATTAACTGTAAAAGTGTTTATGACAGTTCCTCCTCAAAAACCTTCCTTCCGTAGTCCGCAAGGTAGGTGTCTTGTTCTTCGCTTCCACCGCTTACTCCAAGTCCTCCGATTATATCGCCGTTACTTATAAGGGGAACACCGCCTCCGAAAATAACTATCTGTCCCTGATTGGTAAATTGTATTCCATATAAATCCTGATTAGGTTGAGACAGAGTCTTGAGTGTAGAGGTGGGCATTTTTAACGCCACAGAAGTATATGCTTTGTTAAGAGCTATATCGTAGCTCGCTATGTATGAGTCATCCATACATTCCACAATAACAGGTCTTGCACCTGCGTTGGATACGGCAACTACTGCCTTGACTCCTATACGGGCCGCTTCTGTTTCTACCTTTTCTGCAAGTACCCTTGCGGTACTGAGGGTAATATATCTCTTGGTATAATTATCCTTGGAAGTCTGAAAACTGTTTAGCACGCTCCTGGTAACGGTGTCGACCAAATTATTTAAGGTCTTGTCGTCCATAGCTTATTTACCTAATTCTTCCATAACCTTTTTTGTTATAGCAGCTATAAGAGCTTCGTCAGAAGAACCCTGACAACCGGAATCTGTAACACCCATGTTGCAGTTGTGGCAGCTCTGACCGTGTACATTGAGGCAGATATCTGCGGGGTGCTTACCTGTCATGCCGAAATTCTTTCTGATTTCGTAGAGTCTCTTAACCTGTGAACTGGAAAGCTCCTTGGGTCCGCCAAGAGCCTTTGAATGATAAAGAAGCTCTGCGTAGAACTCAAGTGATTCCATCTTATGATATGCAGAAAGAAGTGAATCAGAATAGGAGAGAGCACCATGGTTTGCAAGAAGAACTGCATCAAAGTGCTGGAGATACTTCTCAACTGCATCGGGAATTTCGTTTGTGGAAGGTGTACCGTAGTCTGCAATCGGAACACAACCGAGAGCGATTACTGCCTCAGGCATAATGGGCTGTGTGAGGGGAACACCTGCAATTGCAAAGCTTGTTGCATAGATGGGGTGAGCGTGAACAACGGACTTAACATCAGGTCTCTGCTTGTAAACTCTCATGTGCATCTTGATTTCGGAAGAAGGACGGAAGTTTCCGTTAGCGGAAATTACATTTCCTTCAGCGTCTACCTTACAGATGTAATCGGGTGTCATAAAGCCCTTGCTTACGCCTGTGGGTGTGCAGAGGAATTCATTGTCGCTGATCTTGACAGAAATGTTACCATCGTTGGAAGCAACCATGCCTCTGTCGTAAATTCTTTTTCCGATTTCGCAAATTTGTTTTTTGATTTCGAATTCGTTTGCCATAGTCATTTATCTCCTTAAAATAAAATTTATACCTACATAATACATAATAACATATATGTATTTGAAAGTCAATAGAAAATGTTGTTTTTTCTTTGTTTTTCTTTGTTTTTGTCAAATCCAGCCCAAATGCCGTTTTATATCGTCTACTCCTTGATTTGCAAGGGAGTTGACCTTAAATATTTTTTTGCATCCTGCTAGCTTTAACCAATTTTCTGCATTTTGAACATTTGCGTTTTTGTGGTCAATCTTTGTTATAATGCCGATAACCTCTTTGGTTGTCATACATGTTATGCACGGACTGTAAAGGGAATAGGGCTCATCTGCACTTAGAAGAAGTCCTATAACATCTGCTTCGTATGAATAGATTGCTATTGCAGTGCCGAAGTTTTTTGTTTGTATGTATTCGCCGGGCGTATCTATAAGCAGGCTGTTCATGCTTATAGCTTGGGTTTTTTCGTACTCAATAGGTACGCCTCTCAAAGCCTGTGTAAGTGTTGTCTTACCTGCTTCGCTCCTGCCTATGAGCATAAGTCTCTTTTTTCTCATGTTTTTGTAATTTTACAAACTTCATAGCCAAGTGTTTGCTGAGTGTATTCGCTTACGGCATCAAATGCTGCCTGAACAGAGGAAACTGTTCCTGTTATGATAAGCGTACCGCTGAAACGGTCTACAAAGCCTATCTGTGCGCCCGATGATTTGATTGCAATATCACCTGCAATTATTACTGTCTCGCTGGGTGATACCGTCATTACGCCAATGGCGCCTTTGATGTATTCTGACGAGGTATCAAGTCCGAGCTTCTGATAAAGTATGTCGTCGGGGTTGGCAATTATGTGCATGAGAGTTATCTGCTTACCCGGAACAAGCTCCTGCACAATTCTGAGTTTGTCCTGTATAGAAATGTTATCCATATTCAGCCTCCTATCTGGCAGTAAAGTCCTGAGCTTTCAACAACAGACTTAAGTAAATTCATCTTTTCCTCTGACGGCGGTGTAATATGAGACATCTCATAATCTCTTCCGAGATAAGAATATTTGTCCATGCCGTAGCTGTGGTATGGAAGGAGGTGAATTTCCTTTACTGTACGAAGTGTTTTCGCAAATACTGCAATGTCCCTTATTTCCTCTTCTGTATCGTTAAATGTCGGAATAACAGGGACTCTTATTATAAGCTTATTTGCATACATTGCAATTTTTTTTGCGTTACTGAGTATCAGTTCGTTTGATTGCGATGTAAATGCTTTGTGCTTTTGCGGGTTTGTATGCTTTATATCCATAAGGAAAGTGTCTATAAGCGGAAGCAATTTTTCTATTGTTTCAAACTTTGCAAATCCTGTGGATTCTATTGCCGTTGTAAGACCGTTTTCCTTTGCGGCAGTAAAGAGCGCATATGCAAAATCAGGCTGAAGAAGAGTTTCGCCTCCCGAGAGGGTTATTCCTCCGCCCGAACGGCGGAAAAAAGCTCTGTCTTTTATGATTTCGCCTATGATTTCTCCGACGGTAACATCTCTGCCCATTATTTTTTCTCCGTCTGGAGTATTCATAATTTCAATTTCTTTTGACTGTGATTCGGGGTTGCAGCACCATTTGCATCTCAGGGCGCATCCCTTTAGGAATACAATGGTTCTTATTCCCGGGCCGTCATGTACGGAAAATTTTTGAATATCAAAAATTCTTCCTTTTACATTATATATGTTATCCATCAGAAACCACCTTGTTCTGTTCTCTTGATAATGTCATCCTGTAATGATTTGGAAAGGGTTGTAAACAACGCACTGTAACCTGGAACCCTTACGACAAGACTCTTGTAGTTTTCGGGGTGAAGCTGCGCATCAATAAGTGTATCTCTGCTTACTACATTAAACTGCATATGGCTTCCCTTCTGGTCAAAGTAACCTCTCACAAGGGCAGCGAAGCTTTCCAGACCGCTTGTTCCCTTTAATGCTGACGGATGGAACTTCATGTTGAATAATGTACCGTTGGATGCAATAAAGTGGTCAAGCTTTGATACTGAGTTACATGATGCGGTAGGACCGTTTACATCTCTTCCTGCACACGGTGATACGCCGTCTGCGACAGGTGTATATGCCAGTCTTCCGTCAGGGGTAGCTCCTGTCTGTGCACCGAGTGGTACATTTGCAGATACAGGATAAAGTCCTGCGTGATACATACCGCCTCTTGGGTTTTTGTACTTTTCGAGAGGCTTGGTATAAGTGTATGCAACTTCTCTTGCAAGAAGGTCTATATCCTCGATGTCATTTCCGAATTTCGGAAGTGAATTAATCGCATCAAGAAGCGGTTCGTATTTACCGTTATAACTGTCGGATTTTGCTCTCATGTATACATCTGCAATTTGCTTTTCGTCAAGCTTAACTCCGTTTGCATAAAGCTGTTTAACAATTTCTGTTGTAATAGCCTGTGCATCGTTGTCATTCAGCTTTCCGTGTCCAAAGTTATTAAGCATTGCATCCTTAAAGTCGCAAAGTGTAAATTTCTTTTCATCATATACAAGCTTCTTTATTGCATACATTGCATCAGCCATGTTTGCAATTCCAAATCCCTGAGGACCTGTAAAGTTATAAATTGCTCCGCCTTCCTGAACGGATTTTCCTCTGCCTATGCAGTCCGAAATCATAGATGAAAGGAATGGGAGAGGACATCTTCTTGCGTGTGCTACATCTATTGCGTTATCGGCATTTACCATAAGACCGATAGCATATTCCATCTGCTTTTTATAAGCATCAAAGAATTTGTCAAATGTATCAAGCTCTTTAAGCTCGCCTGTTCTTACGCCGACAAGCTTGCCTTTGTCCATTCCGTTTGAGAAAACAAGCTCTATTATACGGCACATGTTAAAGAATGCCGCATCATGCCAACCGTATGTTTTACCGGATTTCTGAGGTTCTACACATCCTATGATGTTGTAATCGCGTGCATCTTCTATTGTGAGGCCTCTGCTTACAAGTGCAGGAACAATAACCTCGTCATTATAGAATGCAGGTAATCCGAGACCCATTCTTGTGAGCTTTGCAGCGGCAATCATAAAGCTGTGGGGTGTACCGTTCCATATTCTTACAGAGAATGAGGGCTGAGGAAGTGCAACATGCATTGTAGCATAAATAGTCATAAATGAAAGCTCATTTGTTGCATCAAGACCCTCGGGTGTCTGTCCGCCTGCTATAAGGTTCTGGAACAGGCTGTATCCTGCAAAGCCTTCTGCCGAAGCTGCATCTCTTACCTTTGTAAAGTCGTTCAGCTTAATCCATACACAGTCTATAAGCTCCTGTGCCTCCTCAAGGGTGATAAGACCTGCATCATAATCCTTTCTGAAATACGGATACATGTACTGGTCAAATCTTCCGGGAGAAATGGAATGTCCTGATGATTCTGTCTGTATAAGAAGCTGTATAAACCAGAATGACTGGCATGCTTCGTAGAAAGAAGAAGCACCGTTTTCGGGAACATTTTTGCATGTTTCGGATATCTTAATAAGCTCAGCTCTGCGTTTGGGGTCAGATTCTTTAGAAGCCATTTCGGACGCAAGGGCAGAATATCTCTTTGCATATTCTATTGCTCCCTCAAGACTTTTTATTACAGAAGAAATGAAGGATGATTTTGTTATGTAATTCTCGTCGGTTATCTTGCAAGAGGAAAGTTCTTCTTTGGCACGGTTTATTATTCCTCTGAGACCGATTTTGAGCACAAGGGCATAGTCTGCGGTAACATGTCCTACACCGCCGTAAAAATAGTTTCCGGGAGTGAAAATATTGTGTTCCATAGCAGAAAGTGTTTCTTCAGCCATGAAGGATTGTGCGAGGTCACTGCATGTCTTGCCCTTCCAGTAAGAAAATACATCTTTTAATTTTTCCTTTGTTTCTTCGGAAATATTAAAGGGGTCAGCACTTCTTGTTGCAAGTGTATCAAATTCGCTCTCAAGCCAGCTGTAAGAATATTCGGGAAAAACCTGACAGCTTCTTGAAGATTTTGTTGCACTGCCTACAATCAGCTCGCCGTCTCTTATAACAATCGGTATGTTTTTGAGTATGTGGCAAAATGCGTCAGCACGGCGTTCTATAATAGGAAGATTTTCGGTTTTTTTGTAGCTTTCTGTAAGAAGTACAGCACGGTCTGCCTCAATTTCAGGCTTCTTTGCAAAAAGTCCGTCTTTGAGCATGTCAATTCTGGGAGTTTTCTGGATTTCTTTAAAATCATAGAATTTCATATTGTTAACCTCCGATTATTTTGTTAAACTCTTGTTCTATATTATAAGCTATTTTGTCAGCCATTTTTTTGATATCGGGTTTGGCAAAAACCGATGCATACGATGTACCGCATATATTGAACATTCCGATATCATTGAAATTGTCTCCGAATGCGTAGGCGTATTCTGGCGGAATACCGAGTATTGAAATTATGTATTCAATGGCTTGCCCTTTGTCTGCACCGTCTGCTATATATTCGTTCATAGCATGATTTTGATAAACAACGGGCAAGGGACAGGGAACGGTTTTGTCTATGTCGGATATTTTGTAAATATCGTCATTTATGTCGCCTATGCTGTCTATCATCATTACATGGCTTTGATACTGATTCATTGCATTTCTTATGTTGAGACGGTTTTCGGATTTTATATATGTAACATACTTTCCGTGAGCTGTATATTCCCTGAAGTCATTAAACATTGACTTATCCATAGGAACAGAATAAATTGTTTGTTCCTTGTACACAGCCAGTGAGCCGTCGTTGCAAACAAAGAAGATATCATCAGCAAATTCGCGGAAGAAATTCCGCAGTTCGATATAATTTCTGCCCGATGCAACCGAAAACATATTTCCGCTTTCAAGAATTTTATATATGGAATTTTTGATGTTTTTGTTAATGCATGTTTCTCCTCGATGGAGAAGTGTGCCGTCCAAATCAGAAAAAATAATTTTCATCCTAAAACTCCTTTTATAGCTTATACATATTTTACACCAAACCATAACAAAAGTCAATAGAAAAACAAC
>JAZREC010000303.1:0-5280 GCA_045660605.1 Clostridia bacterium | reverse complement strand
CCAAGACAATACTTCTCACAGCACAGGAACTCAATTCTCCCGTTATCCTCGGTGTTTCTGAGGGTGCAGGTAAGTACATGTGCGGATACAAGGCTATTGTCGGGATGGTAGAGGGTATGATAGAACAGCTCGGTATCACCGTACCTGTTGCACTTCACCTTGACCACGGCAGCTACGAACACGCTCTCAAGGTTATTGAAGCAGGCTTCTCTTCCGTAATGTTTGACGGCTCCAAGTATCCTATCGACGAAAACATCGAAAAGACAAAGGAAATAATCCGCATCGCTAACGAAAAGGGCATCTCTGTAGAAGCAGAGGTAGGCGCTATCGGCGGTGAAGAGGACGGCGTTGTAGGCGGCGGCGAAGTTGCAGATGTTGACGAATGCAAGATGATTGCAGACCTCGGCGTAGATATCCTCGCTGCAGGCATAGGCAACATCCACGGCAAATATCCTGCAAACTGGCCCGGTCTCAGATTTGATGTACTCGAAGCTATCGGCAAGGCAACAGATCCCATGCCTCTCGTTCTTCACGGCGGTACAGGAATTCCTGCAGACATGATTAAGAAGGCTATATCTCTCGGAGTTAGCAAAATCAATGTTAACACAGAGTGCCAGCTCGCATTCGCAGCTGCAGTAAGAAAGTATATCGAAGAAGGCAAGGATCTTGAAGGCAAGGGCTTTGACCCCAGAAAGCTCCTCGCTCCCGGTTGCGAAGCTATCAGAGAAACAGTTAAGGAAAAGATGGAACTCTTCGGTTCTGTAGGCAAGGCTTAATTAACTTCGCTAATTTTTTCTGACAAATTATATAAAACAACAGAAATCTGCACCCCGCGTGCAGATTTCTGTTGTTTTATATGCAGAAAAAGGCTCGTTTTTCCAAATATGGCAAAATCTATTGACAAATCACGCTATTTTAGTTATAATAATGTAATTATGTTGGTATATTATCGTATAATATAAAAACCAACACTATTTAGTAAGGAGAATTAGAAATATGGCATTGAAACCCATCATTTTGACACCTGAGGGATACAAGAAGTTAGAAGAAGAATTAAGAACTCTCAAGGTAGAGGGAAGAAAGGAAATTGCCGAGAAAATCAAGGAAGCAAGAAGCTACGGCGACCTCAGCGAAAACGCAGAATACGATGCTGCCAAGGACGCTCAGGCATCTATGGAGCAGAGAATTACAACAATAGAAAACATGCTCAAAAATGCACAGATTGTTTCCGAAAGCGATGTAACCACCGATGAAATCAGCATAGGCTCCAGAGTTAAGCTCTATGATGTTGAGTTTGATGAAGAAATGGAGTATTCTATTGTAGGTTCTACCGAAGCAAACCCCGACGAAGGCAGAATATCAGACGAATCTCCCATAGGCTCAGCAATACTCGGACACAAGGTTGACGATATTGTGGATGTAGAGCTTCCAAGCGGAGAAACCATACAGTTCAAGGTATTGGAGATTAACAAATAGAAAGGAACACCTGCCATGGAAAACAAGATTATGGAAACAGAAGAAAACTTAAACGAACTCCTTAAGGTAAGAAGAGACAAATTAAAGGAGCTTCAGAGCGAGGGAAGAGACCCCTTTGAAATAACCAAATTTGAAAGAACACATACATCAGGACAGATTGCGGATAACTACACCGAGGAAGAGAGAGAAATTACAAAAAGAGGCTCTGACGAGACCGAAAAGATAATTGCAAAAATCTCAGCTCTCGACGGCAAGAAGGTTACCGTTGCAGGACGAATTATGTCAAAGAGAGGCATGGGTAAGGTCGGATTTGTTCATATTGCGGACATCGACGGCAAAATTCAGCTTTTTGTAAAGAAGGACATCCTCGGCGAAGAAGAATATAACCGCTTCAAGAAGCTCGACATCGGCGACATTGTCGGTGCAGAGGGCGAGGTATTTACAACACAGACAGGCGAAATTTCGGTTAGAGCAGACAAGATTACACTTCTTTCCAAGTCACTCCGTCCGCTCCCCGAGAAGTTCCACGGTCTCTCCGACCCTGACCTTCGCTACCGCCAGAGATATGTTGACCTCATAATGAACGAGGGTGTTAAGGACACATTTATTAAGCGTTCCAAAATTCTGTCATCCATTCGTTCCTACTTAAACGGCGAAGGCTTTCTTGAGGTAGAGACACCCATGCTTGTATCCAATGCAGGCGGTGCGGCGGCTCGTCCCTTTGAAACACACTTCAACGCACTTGACGAGGACCTTAAGCTCAGAATTTCGCTTGAGCTTTATCTCAAGAGACTTATCGTAGGCGGACTTGAGAGGGTTTACGAAATCGGAAGAGTTTTCCGTAACGAAGGTCTTGACACAAGACACAACCCCGAGTTTACTCTCATGGAGCTTTATCAGGCATATACAGACTATCACGGCATGATGGACCTTACAGAGAACCTTTACCGCCATGTTGCTAAAGAGGTTCTTGGAACAACCAAGATAGTATATAACGGTATAGAGATGGATTTGGGTAAGCCCTTTGAGCGAATTACCATGCTTGACGCTGTTAAAAAGTATTCCGGCGTTGACTTTAATGAAATTAAGACTCTCGAAGAAGCACGCGCTGTCGCAAAAGAGCATCATATAGAATACGAAGAAAGACACAAGAAGGGCGAAATACTTAACCTCTTCTTCGAGGAATATGTTGAGGAGCATCTCGTTCAGCCTACATTTGTTATGGACCACCCCGTAGAGATATCCCCCTTAACAAAGAAGAAGCCGGGCAACCCCGACTATGTAGAACGCTTTGAGTTCTTTATGAACGGCTGGGAAATGGCAAACGCATATTCCGAGCTCAATGACCCCATAGACCAGAGGGAACGCTTTAAGGCACAGGAAGAACAGCTTGCACAGGGCGACGACGAGGCTAATACAACCGATGAGGACTTTATGAATGCCCTCGAAATCGGTATGGCTCCCACAGGCGGTATCGGCTTTGGTATAGACCGTATGTGTATGCTCCTTACAGACTCTATGGCTATTAGAGATGTTTTGCTGTTCCCGACGATGAAGTCACTTTCCGATAAGTAAATTCTGCGAAGCAGAGTTTACGAATCGTGAGCGAGCAAAAAGGCATACGGGTATGCCGCGAGCGGAAAAGTGACGAATGCGACGAGGCGAATAACACTTCCTTATGTAAAATCAGGTGTTTTGAGCCGAGCGTAGAAGAGTTTGGATAAATAACAAAAAATTAAACTGCAATGTTAGTTTGAAACTAATGTTGCAGTTTTTCTTATCGTTCTATTCCTCTATCGGAAAAATATATTTAATTTTTACATATAAAAACGCTTGATAAATTTCCTATAATGTGGTATACTATATGAGAAATAGTAAAAAGGAGTTTCAGTATATGAAATATTTATCGGTATCGGATTTTGCAAAAAAGTGGGGTTTGACTGACCGCAGTGTACGGAAATATTGTGCAGACGGTAAAATAGAGGGAGCGTTTTTGACGGGAAAAACATGGAACATACCTGAGGATAGTCAAAAACCTGCTCGCTCAAAAAGAAAATCAAATAAGCCTAAAACCTTGCTTGATATATTAAAAGAACAAAAAGAAAGCAAGCTTTCGGGCGGTATTTATCATCGGATACAGATAGACCTGACATACAATTCCAATCATATTGAGGGAAGCCGTCTTACCCACGAACAAACACGGTATATTTTTGAAACCAACACAATCGGTGTGACAAATCAAAGTCTGAATGTTGACGATATTATAGAAACCTCCAATCATTTTAAGTGTATAGATTCGATTATCGATAACGCCCGCTATGAAATAACCGAAAAATATATAAAGGAATTGCACCGAATCTTAAAAAGCGGTACAAGCGACAGTCGAAAGGATTGGTTTGCTGTCGGGGAATATAAAAGATTACCAAATGAAGTCGGCGGAATGGACACCGTCCTTCCCGAAAAGGTTCATGAAGAAATAAGGAAGCTCTTAAATTCATATCACTCAAAAAAAGAAATCACTATTGATGACATAATTGATTTTCATGTAAGATTTGAACGCATACATCCTTTTCAAGACGGCAACGGCCGTGTAGGAAGACTTATTATGTTTAAGGAATGTTTGAAAAACAACATTATTCCGTTTATAATAGATGATGAACATAAGCTGTATTATTACAGGGGTCTCAAAGAATGGGATGCAGAAAAAGGTTATCTTAGGGATACTTGCTTATCGGCTCAGGATAATTTTTGCAAGCTGTTGAAATATTTCAGGATTGATGAAATAATATAACTTGATGTTTCGCTAAGAAAAGAGTATAATATTTTTAACGAGATGAATGAAAAAAATGGCAGTAACAGAGGAAATGATAAATGAACAAAGAATTTAATTTTTTACTATACAAAGCAGAACATGAAGATATTTCTGTGGATGCTTTGGTTAAGGATGAGACAATTTGGCTGACTCAAAAGGCTATGGCAGAGTTGTTTGGGATTGATAAATCAGGCATAAGCCGACACCTGAAAAACATATTTGAAAGCGGAGAACTTGAAGAAAATATGGTTGTTGCAAAAATTGCAATACCCACAAAACATGGTGCTATCCCTGATAAAGAACAGCTTTCTCCGACAAATTACTATAATCTCGATGCTATTATATCGGTTGGGTATCGTGTAGACTCTATTCGTGCAACTCATTTTCGAAAATGGGCAACCCAAGTTTTGAAAGAATATATGATAAAAGGGTTTGCTATAGATGATGACAGATTGAAACAAGGAAAAACAGCTTTTGGAAAAGATTATTTTCGTGAACTCTTGGAACGAGTTCGTTCCATTCGTGCGAGCGAACGCCGTATCTGGCAACAAATTACGGATATCTATGCCGAATGCAGTACGGACTACGAGCGTACTTCACCAACTACAAAAGATTTTTATGCTATGGTTCAGAACAAGTTTCATTATGCTATCACAGGACAAACAGGTGCGGAAATTGTATATTTATCTGCCGATCATACGAAAGATAATATGGGTTTAACGACATGGAAAAACGCTCCCGATGGCAGAATTTTGAAGTCCGATGTTAAAGTCGCAAAGAACTATCTTAGCGAAAAACAAATCCGTCAGTTAGAGCGAACAGTTAGTGGATATTTCGATTATATAGAGGATCTTATTGAACGCGAAAATGCCTTTACTATGGAGCAGTTTGCAAACAGTGTCAATGAGTTTTTGGCTTTCAGACGATATAATATCCTGCCCGATAAAGGAAAAATATCTCACAAAGAGGCAGAAGAAAAAGCATTTTCAGAA
>JAZREC010000302.1:0-4318 GCA_045660605.1 Clostridia bacterium | reverse complement strand
AGTCTGTGTATTGGTGAATTTATGGGAAAGAATTGACCCAATGTAATATCCTTAAGCATTTTTTGCTCCTTTGATTATTTTATATATTACCTCTGCTGCATCCTTGACATTATAAACATTGTCGGGTATTGAGTATCCCTTTGATTTAAGATGCTCAATAACAGAGCATATCTGCGGTGTGTCAAGACCGATTTCCTCAAGCATCTTTCTTTTGGAAAATATCTCTCCTACTGTTCCAAAAGCCTTGAGTCTGCCCTCCGACATAACCAATACCTTTTGTACGGTATCTGCTATATCTTCCATCGAATGGGATACAAGAATTATAGTTGTCCCCTTTTCCTGGTGAAGCTTTTTGAGTCGGGAAAGCAAATCGTTTCTGCCTCTTGGGTCAAGTCCTGCTGTCGGTTCGTCAAGAATAAGCACCGATGGTTCCATCGCAATTACTCCTGCAATTGCGACACGCCTTTTCTGACCGCCTGACAAATCAAAGGGTGACTTGTTGAGAAGTTCGGGATTTAATCCGACAAAATCAATTGCATCAAAAACTCTGCGTTTTATTTCTTTTTCATCAAGTCCCATATTTGATGGACCATAAGCAATATCCTTGTAAACAGTTTCTTCAAATAACTGATATTCGGGATACTGAAATACAAGACCCACTCTTGAGCGAAGCTCCTTCATAGAGCATTTAGAGGCAGTTATATCCAGACCGTCAATAATTATTGAACCGCTGTCGGGCTTCAAAAGTCCGTTGAGGTGCTCTATAAGAGTTGATTTTCCGCTTCCTGTATGACCTATAAGACCTACAAATTCGCCATCCGATATTTCAAAGGATATATCGTTTAATGCAACTTTTTCAAAGGGGCCGTTTTTTGAATATGTGTATTTTAAGTCTTTGACAATTATGGACATAATTTATCTATCTCCCTGATACATTCATCTGTGTTTAGAATACCATCCGAAATGTCTATTCCTTTTTTTCTGAGTTCATAGGAAAGCCTTGTGACCTGCGGAACATCAAGACCGAGAGTTTCAAGAGTGCTTACTCTTGAAAAAACATTTACAGGAGTATCGTCCATGACAATTTTTCCGTCATCTATAACAACTACTCTTTTTGCTCTTACAGCTTCGTCCATGTTATGTGTTATAAGGATAATTGTAATTGAATAATTTTTATTAAGCTCCTCAATACAATTCATTACCTCCATGCGTCCCTTTGGGTCGAGCATGGCTGTTGGTTCGTCAAAAATTATGATTTCGGGACGCATTGCTATAACTCCTGCAATGGCAATCCTTTGCTTCTGTCCGCCCGAAAGTAAATGAGGAGCGTGTTTTTTGAATTTTGACATCCCTACTATATCGAGTGCAGTATCTACTCTTTTTCTTATTTCGCTTGGCTCAACGCCTAGGTTTTCTGCAGCAAAAGCAACATCTTCTTCCACAACAGTTGCGACAATCTGATTGTCGGGGTTTTGAAAAACCATTGCGGCGGTCTTTCTTATATCCCATAATTTTTTATCATCAGATGTATCCATACCGCCTACAAAAACTGAGCCTCCGCAAGGAAGCAGAATTGCATTAAGGTGTTTTGCAAGAGTTGATTTTCCTGAGCCATTATGACCAAGAACAGCTACAAACTCACCTTTTGATACGGAGAGGTTGATGTCATTTAAGACTTTTTTCTGTTTATCCTGTGTGTAAAAAAATGTAAGATTTTCTGCAGTAATCAATTTTATTCCTCCAGCTTGTACCATCTTGTTGCAGCACCGCACGGAAGTGTAAGTGCTGATGATTTAATAGGAATTCCGATTTCGTCGGAAGTAACTATTCCGCCGTATTTTCTTTGAAGTTCCATTGTGAGAAGGTTTTTTACAATTGTATGAGATATACCTGTTGTATAAGAATTTACAATAAAGAATAAGGGATTGTCCGAAAGAAGCATGGAGCATTTTGAGACAAGTCCGTGGAGTTCATCTTCAAACTTCCATATTTCACCCTTTGGACCTCTTGCGTATGAGGGAGGATCCATTATTATGGCATCATACTTATGACCGCGTCTTATTTCTCTTTCTACAAATTTAATACAGTCGTCAACTATATATCTTATCGGTGCATCGGAAAGTCCTGACGAGACAGCATTTTCCTTTGCCCATTGCACCATACCCTTTGCAGCATCAACATGGACAACCTTTGCTCCCTGGGATGCACAAGCAACTGTTGCTCCTCCTGTATATGCAAAAAGGTTGAGGACAGAAATTTCTCTGTTTGATTTTTTTATCATATCCATAGAAAAATCCCAATTTACAGCCTGTTCAGGAAAAAGACCTGTATGTTTAAATCCCATCGGTTTAACATTAAATGTCAGATTGCCATAGGATATTTTCCATGCATCTGAAATCTCACCGCGAAATTCCCATTCGCCTCCGCCTGACTTACTTCTGTGGTATACGGCATTAGCCTTTTTCCATTCATCGGGACTTGTTTTTCCGCTCCAGATAATTTGGGGGTCGGGTCTTTCCAAAATGACATTATTCCAGCGTTCAAGCTTCATTCCCTCAGATGCATCTATTATTTCATAGTCTAACCATTTATCTGCAAGTAACATATATTATCTCCCAATTCTTTTTTTTGCAATCCTTATATCATCACCCATAAACCGCATGACTTCAAAGTTTCCGATAATTCTGGAAGCCACTCTGTCGGTGTATTTTTTCTCAAGATTTGCAAGACTGAGATTGGTGCTTATGATTGTACTTTTTTCGTTAATTAATCTTGTGTTTAGTATATCAAAAAGTACGGAGCAGGTGTATGCTGTTCCAAACTCAGTTCCCAGATCGTCTATAATCAGCAGGTCGCAATTATAGATGCTTTCATATACGCTTATATTGACATCCCTGTCTATACGGCAAAACTTATAGTCTTCCATAAATTGAAAAAGCTTGTATGCCGATTGATAAACAACGCTGTATCCCCTGCTCATCAGCTTGTTTGCAATACAACTTGCCATAAAGGTTTTTCCAGTTCCCGACGAGCCATAGAAATACAGGTTATCTTTTTTTATGCCAAAATCCTCGCAGAACATCTGACAGTCTCTGTAGACTGATTTCATATTGTCATACGGAGAAATGTTTATTTTGTTATCAATAATATTTTTTGAGTACCAATTCAGAGAAAAGTTTTCAAAAACATCTTTTTCGCAGTCAAAGGAAATGCTTTTGCTACCGTCTATATCTGTAAGCATTATTTTTTTCATTATTTCCATATAGCATTTGCACTTTTGTCCTTCTGCAACACCAGTATCCTTGCATATATTGCAGTCATAATGTGTTTGCGTATTTTCTATTCCGTTTTCTTTAAGAATTGAATTACGCTCAGTTAAAAGAACGGATTTTTCTGCATTTACAGCCTTTACTGCTTCATCGGGAGTTATATTTTCGCTGAGAATTCTTGATGCATGTCTTACAGCAAGTGCTGATATTTCATCATCAATCTGCTTAAGCCTCGGAAACGATAAATATAATTCCTGTAATTTTTCCTTTGCAGCCGCCTGGTTTTTTAGTTGTCTGTTTTGATATTCCTTCATTACCCTGTCATGAAGTATACCTGTACTATACATATTTCATACCTCTTTAGTTTTTGTTTACTCTGTCTTTTATAAGCTGAACTTCATAATCGCTTATTTCATCGTCATAATCCTGAAAGAAATTTCGTTTTACGGGTTGTTTGGTATCCTTTGGTGTGATTTTCTGCGGAGCAGTGTTGTTTTTTATAACTGCATCCATATACTTAAATGTAATTTTGCCTGTATTTGCAACTGCTGCTTCGTATGCGGCTTCTATCTGTTCATCCTTGGCTTTAAGCTCATAAACCCAGCTTCGTATAAATTCCTCTTCTGTATTTGTAAGGTCTCTGCCGGTGATTTTGAACATAGATTTGTATTTTTTTGTAAGTGCAGAAAATTCATTTTCTTCCTTTACAACAACACTTGCTTTTGCAAGTGTGTTTATCCCTTTGTCAGCCCATGTATATGCTACCTTTTCTATATAACGCATATTTGTTTTTCCGCATGATATACAATGCTCCAAAAGGGTAAAAATAACCTCCACAGGCATTTCCAGATAATCATAAAAACTAAAAAGTATCTTTCGTTCTGTATCTGTAAGAGGTCTGTTAAAAAGTTGCTCAGAAATAAGGAACATATGTCTTATTCCATCGTTATTTTTCATATAATTATTTATATCACTTTTTGTATACATGACAGCTGTAGGAAGAGTGGTTTTAGGTTGTTGCAATGCATCTTGAGAATACTTCTCGTTAT
>JAZREC010000301.1:0-3430 GCA_045660605.1 Clostridia bacterium | reverse complement strand
AGAGGATAAGAAGAGTGTTACTGTAGTAAGCCTTGGAGAGAAAGGAAGTCTTGAAATAAAAGAAATCCCACTCACACCCATGCGTGATATGAAAGAAATCAAGGGTAATTATAACGAGGTAATGTCAGCAGAATTTTACAGAGGTACATCGTATACAGACGACTATATCCATATAACGCTTACCGACGAGGAAGACATTCCCGATGCAGTTGGCAGGCTTCGTTCGGTGTACAAAAATCTTATGAAGCTGGATTATGACAACACCCGAACCCGAAACAATAATTTGATTGATATTTCCGATTATACGGATAAAAAGACACCTCTTGAACACTTTCTGGATTTTTATGAAATTCAGAATAACAAGCCAATGAGCGATGTTCAAAAGGAGTTTGTAAAAAATATCATATCGGATATATGGGAGGGAGAAGTATGAGACCTCTTAAACTTGTAATGACCGCATTCGGACCGTATGCGGATAGATGCGAGCTTGATATGGACTCTCTCGGCAAAAGCGGTCTGTATCTTATATCAGGCGAGACAGGTGCAGGAAAAACAACAATATTTGATGCAATAACCTTTGCCCTGTACGGAGAGGCAAGCGGAGATAACAGAGAAGCAAATATGCTTCGCTCAAAATACGCAAACAACAGCACACCCACCGAGGTGGAGCTTTACTTAGAATATTCGGGCAAAGAGTATTATATAAAAAGAAACCCCGAGTACCGCCGTCCGAAGAGCAGGGGAGAGGGCTTTACAATAGAGCGGTCCAATGCTGAGCTTCATATGCCCGACGGCAGAGTGATATCAGGACTAAAAGAGGTAAATTCTGCAGTTGTCGATTTAATAGGCGTTGACCGAAATCAGTTTTCGCAGATTGCCATGATAGCACAGGGCGATTTTCTAAGGCTCTTGCTTGCAGGTACGGACGAAAGAAAGAGCATTTTTCAAAAGCTTTTTAAGACGAAGAATTATCATACTTTGGGTGAAAAGCTAAAATCTGTGTCTCTTGAACTTTCGAAAGAATATGACAGACTTTCTCTCGGGATTGCACAGTATGTAAATTCTATAGTCGCAGATGATGATATAACTGAGCTTCCTATAAATGAAGCAATTTTGTTTTTGGAAAATCATATTAAAAATGATGAGCTTACCAAGGAAAAATTGACAGAGGAAATAAGCATAACAGATGGTAAAATACAGAATATAACAACATCTCTTGCAAAGATGCGTACTCTTATGACCGCAGAGAAATCTCTGGAAAATGCGATAACCCAATTGGAACAGATACAGAAGATAGGCGAAAACTTAAAAAAAGAGCTAGAACTTCTTGATGGTACAAAGGAGAGAATAGAAGAAATCAACCAAAAAACAGCCGAGATAGATGCACAGCTTTCCGATTATGACGAGCTTGAAAAAAAGATAAAAGAGCTTAAAGATACGGAAGAAAAAATTCACACTGCTGAGGAAATACTTTCTAAAAAACAAGAGCATAAAAATATATGCGCTTCTCAGATTAAGCAAATGGAAGATGAAGCCAAAGGCTTAGAAAATATCGGTTCGGATAAGGTAAGACTTGAAGCTGAGTTTAAGGAGCTTTCGGGCACAAAAACGGCTCTTGACAATCTGTCCGTAATGCTTAAAGAAAAAGACGAGCTAAAAAAGAACCTTGAGACAGCACAAAGGGATTATAAACTTAAGTCCGCACTTTCCCGTGAGAAAAGAGAAGAATATGCCCGTCTTAATAAAGCCTATCTTGATGAGCAGGCAGGAATACTTGCAGAGGGTCTTGCAGACGGTACTCCATGTCCTGTTTGCGGTTCGGTGGAGCATCCTGATTTGGCGAAGAAATCCGCAAGCTCGCCCACAGCCGAAGAGCTTGAAGATGCGGGAAAACAAATGGAAATTGCAAAGCAGGAGGAAGAGACCGCAAGCATAAAGGCAGGACAGCTAAAGGGAGCCTTAGACGAAAAGGAAATGGTGTGCCAAAAAACACTTTCCACTCTTGCAGGAGAAAGCACTCTTGAGTGTGCAATATCAGATACAAAATCAAAAATCAGTTTTGTAAATTCCGAGCTTGAAAAAGTCAGACTGGCAGAACAACGAAGGCAAGAGCTTTCCGCACTGATACCAAAGCAAAAGGAAAAGCTTGAGGAAACTGATGCGGAAATATCCCTTCATTCCGATACAGTTTCCAAAAACAAGGCGGTATCAGATACACTCAGTAAGGTTATAAAGGAGCTTTCCGAAAAGCTTCCTTATAAAACAAGACAGGAAGCTGCATTCGAAAGAGAAAAATTAATTAATGAAAAAATAAAGCTTGAAAATGCTTATGACCTTGCAAAGCTATCCTTTGATAACAATGAGAAAACCAAGAGCGAAATCTGCGCAAGGATTGAAGAGAACAAAAAGCTTTTGGAAGACAAAGAGGATATAGATATTAAGCTTCTTGAGAATATGCAAACAGAACTGGCTAAAGTGCGTTTTGAACTTATTGAAAAGCAAAAGACAGTTCACGCAAGCCAGAGTGCCAATACATCTGCACTTTCGGGCATAAGGCAAAAGTACAGCCAAATCAAAGAAACCGAGGAAAGATGGTCATGGATTAAAGCACTTTCCGATACTGCCAACGGCAATATATCGGGAAAAGAAAAAATTATGCTCGAAACATATATTCAAATGACCTTCTTCGACAGAATAATAAGCCGTGCAAATGTAAGATTTCTGATGATGACAGGCGGACAATATGAGCTAAAGAGACGAAGGACGGCAGAAAACAACCGAAGTCAAAGCGGTCTTGAGCTTGATGTAACAGACCACTATAACGGAACAGAAAGAAGCGTAAGGACACTTTCGGGCGGTGAGTCGTTTAAGGCATCGCTGTCACTTGCACTCGGACTTTCTGATGAGATACAGTCAAGTGCAGGGGGAATAAAGCTCGATACAATGTTTGTTGACGAGGGCTTCGGTTCGCTTGATGAGGATTCTCTGTCTCAGGCAATAGGTGCTCTCACAGGCCTTGCAGAAACAAACAGATTAGTCGGAATAATATCGCATGTAAATCTTCTTAAAGAAAGAATTGACAAAAAAATCACGGTCACAAAAAATAAGTCGGTATTTGCACACGCTGTCATTATATGAATATATCGCCTCATATAACATATAATTATAGTAATAATTATTTTATTTGAGGAGGCAGAACACTTTGAAAAAGATCATTTGCAAGGTAGAATATGACACAGATGCATCACAGCTTGTTGCCCGTTTTGCACACGGACAATTCGGAGATGCAGACGGCTATGAAGAGAGCCTTTATGTTACCGATGGCGGTAAGTTCTTTCTCTACACAAACGGCGGTCCCGAGTCGCCGTACAAGGGAGAGGCAATCACAAGAATGTCGGCTGTTAAGGCAGAAGAATGGAAGGAACAGCAT
>JAZREC010000300.1:0-4284 GCA_045660605.1 Clostridia bacterium | reverse complement strand
TTATGTTATCCAATTTGCCGACTTAAAGTCATGTTTATTGAACAAGCCGTTGGAGGCTTGTATTTATAATATAATAGGACGGGGTTCAAATTCCTTTCCGTTAAATATCATAATTTCCTTAAATCCGCATTCCTTAATCAGCCGGAATGCTTCCTTATAGTGAACATCCATATACTCTCTTCTGTGGCAGTCCGATGTTACTACAACGGAGCAACCGAGCTTTTTCATCTCTCTTAAGATAAAATCCTGAGGGTACGGACTTGTTCTGCCCGAACGGGCTATTGCACCTGTGTTTACTTCAAATATTTTGAACTTGCCCGAGAGGTCATAAAGTGCCGAAAGTGCATAATCCCTGTATTCCTTGCTCTCTGTATCAAAAAACCTTTCTGTTTCGATATGCTTTGTTATAATATCAAAGTGTCCGATAATATCGAAATCGTACACATCAATAAGCTTTGTGAGGGTGTTTCTGTAATAGTATTTTGCAAAGTCTATTCCTCTGCCGTCAAAATAGGTATCTATGATATTTTTTACCGCATCGACACCTCTGTCGAATATAATAAGCTCTCCGTCCTTTTCTATATAATGGCATGAGCCTATTACATAATCAAAGCCGTCACTTATTTCGCTGTCGGAATACAGCTCAAATTCCAGACCCGCATATACATCTATCTCTCCCTTATGTTTTTCTGCCTGATTTCGTATATCGGTAAAATAGCTTTCCTCATCATCGGGATTAAGTCCGAGTTTGGCGTCAAAGGACATATATGAATGGCTGGAAAAACCTATGGATGAAAAGCCTTTTTCTATTGCTGTCTCCACCATTTCTTCTATGGTGTTTATGCCGTCGCAATATGTTGAATGTGTGTGTAAATTCTGTAATATCATAAAAACACCTCACATGACATTATAGACCCTTTGGCAAGGGGTTGTCAACAAAAAAGTCTTTTTGATTTTATAAAAGGATGTTGAAATAATATATAATATGTTGTATAATGTCTTTGTCGGAGAAATCTGACAGGCAGTTCTGGAATGAACATTCCGTGGACGGCTCGCCCCAAACCCCATTACATAATGGAAAGGGGGTGGTTGCTTTATGGGAAAAATATTATTGAGAATATTGATTTTTACAATTATCTTTTTGATAGTTTTCGATATAAAAGCAAATTAGTCGCCCACACTCCCAATGTTTGCGACTAACTTTTAAGTTCATAATATTGGCGAGCCGTTCAACGGACTGCCTTTTTCTATGTTTATTATATAGAATAAAACATGTTTTGTCAATAACTTTTGACTAATTTCTCTTTCTTATCTTAATCAGCCTTACAATAATCGGGCTGAGTACAATGTTCAAACCAAGCTCAAAGATGAAGTTGGCCAAAGCAAAAGCCACAAAAAGCGAAAAACCGGTTTCTGGGCTGCCCACTTTTGAAGCAATCTCTAATGCATCATCCATGAAAAATGTAAAACAACCAAGCATAAATACTCCTGTGTTTACCAAAGGGCAGACAATAGCCGCAGAAACTGCAGCAATATCACTATTCTTGTTTTCCAGCTTCTTAAATACTGCCCCAGCAACATAACCACACAAAATTCCTTTTGCCACTACGGTTACAATCGTTCCCGGAATATCAAACGCCCAAAACAAAGCTGCATCGCCAGTTAAAAAAACAACTATTGCGAATACCAATCCAAGCCATGCACCTATTGCCGGTCCGCAAAGTATTGCCCCTATCGCTATAGGTATCAATGCAGCAGCTGTAGAAAATACACCAAAAAACGCGGTATATTTCGACAAAATCTGGCAGACAATAACCAATGCGGTCATTAGTGCACCCATTACCATGGTCTCGGTTGACATTCTTCTCTTTCCTGTTTCCATCAAAAATTCCTCCTTGCTGTCGTTTCCTTTCGGAATACAACGCATTATTATTTATAATAATCCCTAAGGAATTATTAACTGCAATTTTTCTTATAAAGTATATTAAGTCCCTTAAGAACGAGGTCGCGGTCTATGGTAATATCATGCTTGCAATGGGAAATAATTTTTTCGCTGTGTCCGCCCGTTGCATAAACCTTCATTTCCTCGCCCATTTCTTCGCAGAAGCGGTCAATCATACCGTCTATAAGGCAGGCGTTGCCGATTACAACACCCGAACGCATACAATCAACAGTATTCTTGCCTATTACTGACCCACATGAGTCAAGACTGATTTGCGGAAGCTGTGCCGTACCCGAGGCAAGTGCCTTAAGACCTATTGCAACACCCGGGATAATGGACGCACCAACAAAAGCACCGTCTCTGTCCATAACCAGAATTTTTGTAGCTGTTCCCATATCTATAACAAGTGACGGACTTCCGTAAATATGATGCGCTGCAACACATGCACATATAAGGTCCGCACCTACGCTTGCGGGGGAATCGCACTGTATTCTGATACCCGTCTTTATTCCCGGTCCTACAAGTATGGGCTGTACTCCGTATATAAACTCTATAGCCTTGCACATTACGGAATTGAGGGGCGGAACAACAGATGCTACAATAGCTCCTCTTATTTCCGAGCGGTTGACATTGTGTATTGCAAGCACGCTTTTGATTTTGCTTGCGTATTCATCCTCTGTCTTGCCCTGCGATGTGGCAATGCGTGCAACAAACTCTATGCTGTCTCCGACAAATCCGCCTATTACAATATTTGTGTTTCCTATATCAACTGCAAGTACCATGTTTACACTTCCTTATAGCTTTGCTCTTATTATCTTTCCGCTTGTTGTCTTGGGCAGGCTTTCCTTGAATTCTACAATTCTGGGATATTTGTAAGGAGCGGTATGCTCTTTTACATACATCTGGATTTCTTTCTTGAGCTCTTCGCTCGGCACTGTGCCCTTGGTAAGAACTATGCTTGCCTTGACAACCTGTCCTCTGATTTCGTCGGGTGCCGCAGATACTCCGCACTCCAATACATACGGAAGCTCCATAATAACACTCTCTATCTAAAAGGGTCCTATGCGGTATCCCGATGACTTGATAACATCGTCTATTCTTCCTACATAGAAGTAGAAGCCGTCCTCATCCTTGTATGCAACATCGCCTGTATGATAGAGACCGTCATGCCATACTTCCCTTGTTTTCTCTTCATCATTGTAATATCCCTTGAAGAGTCCGCAGGGAACCTTCTTGTCTGTTCTTATAACAATCTCGCCGTTTTCACCAACGGGTACGCTGTTGCCGTCGGGGTCTACTATATCAACATCATAAAGCGGTACGGGCTTGCCCATAGCTCCGAGCTTGTACTCTCTGCCAAAAAGGTTACCTATAAGGCAGGTGGTCTCGGTCTGACCGAAGCCCTCCATAATCTTAAGTCCCGTAAGCTTCTTTATCTGCTTATATACCTCGAGGTTAAGTGCCTCGCCTGCAGTATTGGCATGCTGTACAGAGGACATATCGTACTTTGATATATCTTCTTTGATAAGCATTCTGTACATCGTGGGCGGTGCACAGAAGGTTGTAATCTTGTACACGGCAAACAGAGGCAGAATATCTGCTGCATCAAACTTGTCAAAGTCGTATACAAAGAGTCCCGCTTCGCAAAGCCACTGTCCGTAAATCTTGCCCCATGCTGCCTTTGCCCAGCCAGTATCCGATATTGTGAGGTGAAGACCATCGGGGTCTACACAATGCCAGTAGTTAGCAGTATGGAAGTGACCAAGAGGATACTTATAGCTGTGAAGTGCCATCTTGGGATTGCCTGTTGTACCTGATGTAAAGTACATAAGCATATCATCGTCACCGCAGGGTGAGTCGTCTTTTCTTTCGTACACATCGTCAAATGCCTTGTATTCCTCATCGAAATTACGCCAGCCGTCACGGTTGCCGCCGACTATAATCTTGTGCTTTAATTTCTCTGCATTCTTTGCGCCCAGCTCCGCCTGATGAGCAATATCGCCGTCCGCACTGCAAAGTATGGCATCAACGCCTGCCGCCTCATAGCGATAGGAATAGTCGTGCTCCTGAAGAAGATTTGATGCAGGTATCGCAACCGCACCTATTTTGTGAAGTGCAAGAATTGCAATCCAGAACTGATAGTGTCTCTTAAGCACAAGCATAACCTTGCTTCCGCGCGTTATGCCGATTGATTCAAAATAGTTAGCGCATCTTGCGGACTCTCTCTTGAAATCAAGGAAGGTAAATCTCGTTTCAACCTTATCTTTAGTAAGATGCACCATCGCAAGCTTGTCGGGTTTACGCTCGGCAATCTTGTCCACAACATCGTATGCAAAGTTGAA
>JAZREC010000299.1:0-2230 GCA_045660605.1 Clostridia bacterium | reverse complement strand
AATTAGGATAAAATTCCAGAAGCACTATCGGTATCAACATACAAAATAAAGTCGGGATGGGTTTTTAAGAGTGTAGCAGGAACAAGGTTTGTAACACTGTCTGCCTTTACAGTCTTTTCAATTGCTTCGGCCTTTACCTTGTACGGAACACATGAAATTATCTTTTTGCACTGCATAATCTGATGTGCCGTCATTGAAACAGCCTGCTTGGGAACATCGTCTATTGTAGCAAACCATCCTTCGCCCATCTGTTGCTGCTTGCAACGCTCATTTAAGTTTACAATTATGTAAGCTTCTTTTGTATCAAAGTCAGCAGGGGGATCATTGAATGCTATATGTGCATTTTCGCCAATACCAATCAGGCCAACATCAATAGGGGATTTTCTTATTTCCTCCGTAAGGCGGGCAATGCACTCTTTTGTTCCGTCAACAAAATGTGCAGCCTTTAATGTACCAACCTTTGCAACAAAGCGTTCCTTAAGGTACTTTCTAAATGATGCAACATGTGTTTCAGGAAGGTCAACATACTCGTCTAGGTGGAACATTTCTACACATTCCCACTTAATTCCGTCCTCTTCCACCAAAGCCTTTAATGTGTCAAACTGTGATGCACCTGTTGAAAGCACGATTCTTGCAACGCCATTTTTTGCGATTGCATCCTTAAGGATTTGTGCAGTTTCTTTTGCTGCGCTTTTTCCTAATGCTTCTGAGTCTTTGCAAATTCTAATTTCCATATTATTTGTTCCTTTCGTTTTTTAATTTTAATATAATTCTTTACCCTCTATTAAAACTTTTTTGACGGATATGTTTTCGTCAAAAAATACAAGGTCAGCAAAATAACCGCTGTCTATTTTACCGCGTTTTTCAAGTTTCATTACTTTTGCAGGATTTTCACACATCATTTTAATGCAGTCGGTAATAGGTATACCGACATCCTTGTGCATTACCCTGACTATGCGGTCCGCAGTTGCAACACTTCCTGCAAAAGCAGACATATCTGTAAGGTATGCAATATCATCCTTTATAACCTTGCACTCCATACCGTTGTGCTTTGGTCCAAGTACATAAATACCGCTTTCCATTCCTGCACCGCGCATAGCATCTGTAACAAGGCATATTTTATCCTTAGACTTTATTTTATAAATAAGTCTGAGAAGCTCAGGCGGAAGATGAACTCCGTCAGCAATTACCTCAACTGCGACACAATCCTCCAAAAATGAGGTTTCAACAGCTCCCAGCTTGCGGTGCATGTTTCTTCGTGTAACACAGTTCATCCCCGAATAAAGGTGAGTTGCTATGTGACACCCCATATCAATAATCGGCTTAATTTCCTCATATATACCGTCTGTGTGTGCAAATGCAGAAACAATTCCATTTTGATTTAGGTATTCACAAAGCTCTCTGGCACCATCGAGTTCGGGAGCAAAGCTCATTCTTTTCAGCGTGCCGCCTCCCGCTTTTACCAGAGACATATACTCTTCCTTTTGAGGCGTTTTTATATATCTTGGATCCTGTGCACCTCGTTGTCCATCTGAAAAATACGGCCCTTCGAGATGTGAACCTGGTATATAGGGTTTTCCTCTCTTGTTTTCCTTTACAGCTTCTTTTACATTTTTGACAAACCTCAAAGTTTCCTCAAACGATACGGAAGGAGCTGTAGGATAAATAGTGGTTGTACCATGTCTGGCATGGGAAAGTGCGGCATTTAAAATATCCGAAACCTCTCCGTCAGAAAAATCATATCCGCCTCCTCCGTGAACATGTATGTCAATAAATCCCGAAGAAACATACAGACCATTTGCATCAATTTCTTTGTCAAATGGCAATGAATTTTCTGTCAAAGAAAGAATTTTATCATTCTCTATATATAGATTTTTGTCTGTCTCTTCCTTGTCTGTAATGAAAACAGCGTTTTTAATTTTGGTTATCAAAAAAATTCTCCTTTCGGATTTTTGGGGGAATTACTCAAAAATCCTTGCCGTAAAATTCACTAAGATTTACGCGCCTGTTTTCCTTCATAGAAATATTAGCCGCCATTCCTATACCTATTGACATCATTCCTGCTCGGGTATCTGCCATCTGTCCGTATGGATCGGGTGCGTCGGGATTTCTGAACAGTCTGTTGCGAAGCTCATCATCTGCTCCGCCGTGACCCCCTGAGGTCTTTTTCGGAATTTTTATATCGATAACCTCACCCTTTCTGTTATAAATGGTCAGTGTGTTTGTGCTT
>JAZREC010000298.1:0-2451 GCA_045660605.1 Clostridia bacterium | reverse complement strand
TTTTCCGCCAAGCTCATCAAGTAGCTCATCAATATGAATTGCTTTATCATCAATAAGTTTTTCACCGTTTTTATAGAATGAAGTATATACTTCATCTCTCCTGGCGTCAATCATGGGACATATTATAACATCCTCTGCATGACAGAAATTATATGCAACAGCATCAAGTGACGAAACTCCTATTATAGGCTTATTAAGAACCTGTGAAAAGCTCTTTACGGTTGCCATTCCTATTCTCAGCCCCGTAAAAGAACCTGGACCGAGGCATACTGCAAAAACATCAATATCCTCAAGCTTACTTCCAAGGGATTTCAAAAGAGAATCTGTCATTGGCATAATAGTCTGTGAATGAGTAAGCTTGTCCGAAACAGTATATTCTCCAAGAAGTCTGTTATCATCCAAAACAGCAACAGAAGCTGTGAGAGTAGAAGTATCCATTGCAAATATTTTCATTAAATCACTGCCCCCTCAACAACAATTTCCCTATACTGTTCAGAAACAGACAAATCCTTAGAAATCGTAACTGTGATATGCTCCATATCAAGTATATCGGAAATATTTACAGACCACTCGATAATAACAACTGCATTTTGAGATATATAATCCTCCCAACCGATGTCATACATTTCATCGGAAGAAGATATACGGTATACATCAAAGTGAAAAACAGGTATTCTTCCGTTTCGGTATTCATTGACGATAGTAAAGGTCGGGCTTGAGACCCTGTCCTTAATGCCAAGTCCTCTTGCAATACCTCTTACAAATGCTGTTTTACCTGCACCGAGGTCTCCGTCAAGCGTTATAATTTCTCCTCCGCAAAAGTTTTTTGCAAGATTTGCGGCAAATTCTTCTGTTTCTTCAGTAGTATGAGATATATATTTCATTTGTCCTCCAAATCAGAACAGACCTACAATTTCTCCGTCTTCGGTAATATCAATGTTATTAGCTGCCGGTGTCTTGGTAAGTCCGCGCATTGTCATAATATCGCCTGTGAGACATACAGCAAAGCCTGCTCCGTTTGATATATTTACATCGCGTACAGTTATATCAAATCCTGCGGGTGCACCGAGAAGTGCAGGATCATCAGAAAGTGAATACTGTGTCTTTGCCATACATACAGGAACCTTATCAAGTCCCATATCCTCAAGCTGTTTGATTTTCTTTTCTGCTTTTTTGGTATATATTACACCGTTTGCTCCGTAAATCTTAGTTGCAATTGTGTTTATCTTTTCTTTAATAGAAAGCTCTGTATCATATATCGGTGCATAATTTGTCTCAGTATTATCTACAGTATCGCAAACCATCTTGGCAAGTTCTACGCCGCCTTCACCGCCCTTGGCAAATACTTCTGCCATAGCACATTTTACGCCGATTTCCTTGCAGTAATCTGCAACATACTGTTTTTCTGCCTCTGTGTCTGTTACAAATGCGTTTATGGCTACAACAACGGGAACACCAAATGATTGCATATTTTCCACATGCTTTTTAAGGTTTACAATACCCTTTTTGAGAGCATCGAGGTTTTCTTCCTTAAGCATGTCCTTCTTTACACCGCCATTATATTTGAGTGCTCGTATTGTTGCAACAACAACCACCGCATTCGGCTTAAAGCCTGCAAAACGGCCCTTGATATCAAGGAACTTTTCTGCACCCAGATCTGCACCAAACCCTGCTTCGGTAATAGTATAATCACTAAGCTTAAGTGCAAGCTTTGTTGCAAGGATACTGTTACAGCCGTGGGCAATATTTGCAAAAGGTCCGCCGTGCATAAGACAAGGTGTATTTTCAAGGGTCTGTACAAGGTTCGGCTTTATGGCATCCTTCATAAGAAGTGCCATTGCACCTTCTGCCTTGAGGTCATGTGCAGTAACGGGCTTTCCGTCATTGGTATATGCTACAATAATTCTTGCAAATCTGTTTTTGAGATCCTGAAGATCGCTTGCAAGACAAAGAATTGCCATAATTTCGGACGCAACAGTAATCATAAATCCGTCCTCACGCGGAACACCGTTGAGCTTTCCGCCAAGACCTACAACAATGTTTCTGAGCGAACGGTCATTCATATCCATTACACGCTTAAACACAATCGAGGTCGGGTCAATTCCGAGTTCATTTCCCTGCTTGATATGGTTATCAAGCATTGCGGCAAGGAGATTGTTTGCAGCGGTTATTGCATGCATATCTCCCGTAAAGTGAAGATTGATATCCTCCATAGGCACAACCTGCGAATAACCTCCGCCTGCTGCTCCGCCCTTAACACCCATTACAGGTCCGAGTGATGGCTCTCTTAAGGCTATAACGGCATTCTTGTTAATCTTTGCCATAGCCTGTCCGAGACCTACTGTTATTGTAGTTTTGCCCTCTCCTGCGGGAGTGGGATTGATGGCAGTAACAAGAATTAACTTACCATCCTTTTTATCCTTGTGTTCATCCAGAACATCAAGGTTGATT
>JAZREC010000297.1:0-2852 GCA_045660605.1 Clostridia bacterium | reverse complement strand
AAACATACTTTCGGGCAAAAAATAAGAGAGACACAAAATTTTGCGAAATTTTTGCAAAAAGCGCCCCCAAAACCCACCCTCTGTATTGAACTTTTTTGATGTGGGTAATGTAGTTTTACATCGAGAGCAAAAAGCGTCTTAAAACGGCAAAATTTTTGATATTTGAAACCGTACAATATTTTTGGACACAATTATGATTAGGAGTGATGATTTTGAAGCAGAACACAAAATTTATATGGATTTATGTTGCAATACTGTTTTCATTTGCGTTAATTCTCATTTTGTTTGCAGGTCTCACCCAGAACAATTACCAAAAGGAAATTAACGACCAGGAAATGGTAACTGCAGGAATAAGAAAAAGTCTTTCTGCACTTTCTATGGAGAACGAGGCACTCGGCTCCAAGCTCAAAGAGGCGGAGGCACAAAACACCGCCCTCATGGAAGAGAACGAAAGACTTTCAAAGGAAAGCCGTGCGGCAATATCCTTTTATGACGGAGAGGCAGAAACTACAAAAATTCTACTCCGAGCATATGCAGACCGCCTTGATGAAAAGAAAGAAGAAGCAATAGCTATGCTGGATGGCATAGACAGAGCACAGCTTACAACAGAACAAAAAAATCTTTACGATATGATAATAGGAGAGTGACTTAAAAATGTTAGACATTAGAGTAATAAGAACAGAAACCGAAAGGGTAAAGGCTGCCCTCAAAAGAAGAAAAGAAGTTGTAGACATCGACGCTATACTTGAGCTTGATGCAAAAAAGAGAGAAACACTTTTTGAAGTAGAGGGTCTCAAGAGCCGTCAGAACGAAGTGAGCAAGAAAATCCCCGCAATGAAAAAAGCAGGCGAAGACACAACCGAGATATTTAAGGAAATGAAAGAGCTTTCCGACAGTATCAAGACACTTGACGAAAAGGTAAGAGAGCTTGACGAAGAGCTTAATACACGCATGCTCACAATCCCCAATATCCCAAACAGCGAAGTACCCGACGGCGATACAGATGATGACAATGTAGAAATAAGAAAATTCATGGAGCCGACAGCATTTGATTTTGAACCCAAGGCACATTGGGATGTAGGCTCTGACCTTGGTATAATAGACGCCCCCACCGCAGGCAAGGTTACAGGCACAAGATTTACTTTCTACAAGGGTCTCGGTGCAAGACTCGAGAGAGCTGTAATCAACTTCTATCTCGACACACATACAACAGAGAGCGGATATACCGAAATCTTCCCGCCATATATGGTTCACAGAAGAAGCATGGTAGGAACAGGTCAGCTTCCCAAGTTTGAGGAAGATGCATTCAAGGTACAGGGTACAGATTACTTCCTTATCCCCACAGCTGAGGTTCCCGTAACCAACATGTACAGAGACGAAATTTTAGACGGCGACAAGCTTCCTATTAAGCATGTTGCTTATTCCGCATGCTTCCGTGCAGAAGCAGGAAGTGCAGGAAAGGACACAAGAGGTCTTATCCGTCAGCATCAGTTCAACAAGGTAGAGCTTGTTAAGTTTGCAAAGCCCGAAGAGTCCTACGAAGAGCTCGAAAAGCTTACAAGAGATGCCGAAAAGGTTCTCCAGATGCTTAAAATCCCCTACAGAGTAGTTGCTATCTGCGTAGGAGACCTTGGCTTTACTGCGGCAAAGAAGTATGACATAGAAGTATGGATGCCGAGCTATAACAGATATGTGGAAATTTCCTCATGCTCCAACTTTGAAGATTTTCAGGCAAGAAGAGCAAACATCAAGTTTAAGAATTCACCCAAGGACAAGGCACAGTATGTACACACCCTCAACGGAAGCGGTGTAGCTATCGGAAGAACAGTTGCGGCAATACTCGAAAACTTCCAGAACGAAGACGGCTCTGTAACAGTTCCCGATGTTCTTGTACCCTACATGGGCGGACAGAAAGTAATTAAAAAGGACTAATATTTTATGAGACAAATGCCAACCATAACACCGGACGATATAGAAATCCAAAACGGATTTATGTCAAGGGTGTATGACAGATTATACGGTCTTAACAAAAAAGCATATATAGAAACCTACGGCTGTCAGCAGAATGTCAGCGATTCCGAGACAATTGCGGGCATGCTCGTGTCTATGGGCTATGAGATGACAGACATTCGCGACGAGGCGGACTTCATTATATACAACACCTGTGCCGTAAGGGAAAACGCTGAGCTTAAGGTCTACGGCAATCTCGGTGCACTAAAGCACCTCAAGAACCGTAACGGCGATGTAATACTTGCCGTCTGCGGTTGTATGATGCAACAGGAGACGGTCAAGGAGCAGATACGAAAGAAGTATAAGCACATTGACCTTGTCTTCGGAACTCACTCGCTGTATAAGTTTCCTGAGCTTTTATACCGTGTCATTACAGACAGGGAGAGGGTCTTTGATGTAAAGAACTCGGACGGTGCAATAGCCGAGGGACTTCCGCAGAAGAAAGCGGACGGACCTTGTGCATGGGTGTCTGTAATGTACGGATGCAATAACTTCTGTTCGTACTGCATAGTTCCGTATGTAAGGGGCAGAGAGAGAAGCCGTGACAAAGAAAATATACTTTCCGAGGTAAGACAGGCGGCAGAGAGGGGATGCAAGGAAGTAACTCTTCTCGGTCAGAATGTCAATTCCTACGGAGCGGGACTTAGTGAAGACATAGATTTTGCAGACCTGCTTACTATGGTGTGTAAGATAGACGGGATTGAGCGTGTCCGCTTTATGACAAGCCATCCAAAAGATATCAGCGACAGGCTGATTGACACTATGGCAAGAGAGGACAAAATCTGCAAACAGCTTCATCTTCCCATTCAGGCAGGAAATGACGAGGTTCTTAAAACAATGAA
>JAZREC010000296.1:0-3702 GCA_045660605.1 Clostridia bacterium | reverse complement strand
CAAAAATGTATCAACATACTTTTCGGGGTCTGTTATCATAAGGTGAACATCAAGAACCATGTTGGTAACAGGTCTCAGGGCCGATACGATTGCAGGTCCGAAGTTGATGTTGGGAACAAAGTGTCCGTCCATAACATCTACATGTGCATAGGGGCATCCTGCTCTTTCAATCGCCTTAATATCCTTCTCCATGTTCATAAAATCTGCTGCAAATACTGATGGTGCTAATTTAATCATTTTTTCCATTCCTTTCTCTCTGATAAAATTTTATAAAATTCTTTATAATTATTATAGCGTGTTGATGAAATTTCATCCTCCTCAACAGCTTTGCATACTGCACAAACCTCTGATGATGACATATGGTTACAGCCACGGAAACGGCACATATCTTCGTACTCGTAAAACTCCGGGAAGTAACATTTAAGATTATCCTTGGTGATAGTCTGCGGAAAATCCAGCATGCTGAATCCCGGGGTATCTACTATATAACCGCCCATGTGCGAAATAAGTTCAACATGTCGGGTTGTATGTTTTCCTCTTTTCAGTCTCTCACTTACTTCTCCTGTTTGCATTATATTGTCATTCATAACGGAATTAAGAAGACTTGATTTTCCCACACCCGAAAATCCCGAAAACGCAGTTGTTTTTCCATCGAATGAATTTCTGATATTATCTATCCCGATGTTATCGAGGGTACTTGTGGAAAAAGCCTGATAGCCTGCCTTGCGGTACATGTCAACGAGCTTTTCTACCTCGCCATTATCAAGGTCGGATTTATTAAAGCATATTTTTACTCCAACATTTGAGCTCTGACAGATTACAAGCATCTTATCTACAAATATCAGGTCAGGCGACGGGTTGGCAACCGAGGCAACTACAATCATCTCGTCAATATTTGCAACGGGCGGGCGGATAAATATATTAATTCTTGGGTGGATTGCATCTATTGACCCTTTATCGCCGTCTGTAATTGTTATATCAACCTTATCACCTACGCATGGTGACATATTTTTATTGCGGAAATGTCCTCTCGCCTTACATTCTATTATGCGTTCCCCTATGTCAACATAGTAAAATCCGCCTATCCCTTTGACTATAATTCCTGTATCCATTTATTCACCGTCAATTACTGAAGTCTATTTGTGTTCTGAGAGTTAATGTATCGTTATGATAGATAGTATATTCGTTTACCTTGTTTCCCTTTACCTTGACAACTATCTCATCCAGGGTAGCGGGGTCAATTGTCTGTTCAAAAATAACCTTTGAAGTACCCTCGGAATTTTTCTCTACAATTTTTACCTTTGTAGGTCCGTCAAGAGCTTCTGTACTGTAATTAAATGTTTTTTCCTTAAGGTCAGGTTCCTTTGTTTCTGAAGCTGTATCTTCCTTTTCGTCCTCGGTCTTTTCGGAAGCAAGTATAATTGACACCTTGGTTTTGGGAGAAACCTTGTCACCCGGGTCAATTGACTGTTCTATAACAAGACCCGCTTCAACGGAGTTGCTTTCTATATATGTTACCTTTTCGTTAAGTATAAGTCCGTTTTCCTCAAGCTTTTCTCTTGCCTGTTCCTTGGTAAGTCTGAGGACATTGGGAACAACACAATCTATTTCTTCGCTTCCTTTACTTACGGTAAAAATAAACTTATTACCGTCTTGTCTTAAGGAAATAATCTCATCAGCTTCGAACTCTGTATCTGTCTTATATTTAACATCAACCTCGTAGCCTTTGCTTATGAATTCGTCAATTACAGATGCAGGCATTCCGCTGTATGATGCTGTATCTATATTTTCGGGTCCTGTACTCAAATGAACTGTAACATGTGTTCCTTTTTTTACAGAATTTCCGGCATTTATACTTTGATATATAACTGTATTTTCTTTGGCAGGTCCGGGCTGTTTGTCGCCGACTTCGAGAATGAGACCGTACTTGGACGCAAGCTTTTCTGCATCCACAAAGGATTGGTCAACAAAATCAGGCACATCTACATCTTCGTTTTTGAAGAACATAAATATCGGTGCATCGGGATTGAAAATATAGAGTGCTGTAAAGAAGCCTCCGCCTACAACAACAAGTGCGATAAGAATTGCGGCAATAACCATATTGAATGTGGATCTTCCCTGCGGTTCGTCCTCGTATTCTTCATCGTCAAAAATATCGTCCTGCTCTTCCTCATTATATTCCTCAGGAGCATCAATATCTTCGTCGGGTATAATTTCCTCCGCTTTGCTTTCATCAACAGTTATCGGAGGTGCAATTTTAATATCATCGTCCTCTTCCTCTGCTTGAGAATCCATTGACGCCTTCAAAAGCACATTTACTGTATCAAGGTCATTTTTCATTGCATTAACGCCCTGATAACGCTTTCTTGTTTCCTTTGAAATCGCTTTAAGAACAATATCCTGAAGCATAGGATGAATATCGGGAGAAAGTATCAAGGGGTCAACAGGCGATTCCTCAAGATGCTTCATAGCTACAGCTATGGGTGACTCACTTTCAAAAGGAACTTTGCCTGTAAGCATCTCATAAAGAACGATACCAAGAGAGTATATATCGCTTCGGCAGTCAACATATCCGCCTCTTGCCTGTTCGGGCGAGATATAGTGAACTGAGCCGAGTATGGAATCTCCTACTCTCATTGTCGAGTTGTTGCTGGCTCTTGCAATACCAAAATCCGTAACCTTGACAAGATTGTTATTTGTTATCATTATGTTATGAGGCTTGATATCACGGTGTATAATATTTTTTTCGTGTGCTACAGAGAGAGCACCGCATATCTGTGACGCAATATCAGCGCTTTCCTGCGACGAAAGCTTACCGTTTGCCTTGATATATTCCTTGAGGGTTGTTCCCTCAATATATTCCATTACTATATAATGAAAACCGTTTTCCTCACCAACATCGTATATAGAAACGATGTTCGGATGTGCAAGACATGCTGCAGCCTGTGCTTCGGCATTAAAGCGGTTTACAAATTCGTCTCCGCCCTCCAGGTCATTTCTCAATACTTTAACGGCTACATCTCTGTTAAGTACATTGCAATGTGCCTTATAGACATATGCCATGCCGCCTTTTCCAACTTCTTCTATTATTGTATATCTTCCACCAAGTGTAGTACCTATCATCATAGTTTCTCCTCATCGCAAATTTTGACGGTAATTACCGAAATATTGTCTCTTCCGCCATGGTCATTCGCCATGGCTATAAGTTTGCCTGATGTATCTTTTTTGGAATTTTTTATAATTTTTTTGATTTCATCTTCGATAAGCATGGTGTGAAGTCCGTCTGAACAAATCAAAAGTGTATCACCGCTACTAAGATTATTTACAAAGGTATCGACGATTACATCATCCTCAGAGCCGACTGCTCTTGTTATCACATTTTTTTGCGGATGAACTCTTGCTTCCTCCTGAGTTATAAGTCCTCTTTTAACCAAATCTGCCACAAGTGAATGGTCTGATGTAATCTGACAGAGCTTGCCCTTGGAATAAATATATCCTCTGCTGTCTCCTACGCTTGCGGTATAAAGGACATTATGTGTTATAAGGCAAACAACAACGGTTGTGCCCATTCCCTGAAGTTCAGTCTTGTTGAGCGAAGCCTTGTAGATTTGAGTGTTGGCCATGTGAACTGCATCACTAAGCAAAGTACATACATCACTGCTGTTCATTGACTGAAAATCATTATTAAGAATATAGTCAGAA
>JAZREC010000295.1:0-10148 GCA_045660605.1 Clostridia bacterium | reverse complement strand
TTTCAAAGGTTTGCGACAAGGCAATACTTGTTGGAAAATCGCAGACCGAGAGCATTTATAAGGGTCTCAAAGATCAGAATTATCCTGAGGATAAAATATATGTTGCTTCGGACTTTAACGATGCCATAGCATATGCGTATGGACTTAATGCCCAAGGGGAAAGAAAAATTATTTTGCTGGAAAATGACCTTCCTGACAATTATTAAAATCTATTTTAAGGGATGATATATTATGAAAATTAAACTTGCTGTTTTGTTTGGCGGAAAAAGTGTTGAACACGAGATATCAATTATATCCGCAGTTCAGGCAATGAGATATATAAATAAGGATAAATACAGCGTAATTCCTGTTTATATAACAAAATCCAATGAAATGTACTATGGAGAAGACCTTGTAAATATCGAGGAATTCTCAAAGCCAAAAGAACTTCTTAAAAAATGCCGAAAGGTAAGCTTTCACATAGAAAACGGAAAGACATATCTTATAAAGGCAAAGACAGGACTTTTTGAAAAGAATATTATCACAGAGGTCGATATGGCATTCCCCATTGTTCACGGCACCAACTGTGAGGACGGAACACTTCACGGATATTTAAGGATGATGAACCTTCCGCTTGTGGGATGCGATATAACCGCATCTGCAATAGGCATGGATAAATATTATATGAAGACCGTGTTTAAGGATAATGATATCCCCGTACTTGACTGCAAATGCTATACCATGGGACAGTACAGCGAGGAGCCGAAAGCGGTCGCTGACGAGATAGAAAATTACATAGGATACCCTGTAATAATAAAACCCGTAAATCTCGGTTCAAGCGTTGGAATAAGCAAGGCATCCGATAGAAATGAGCTTGAAGATGCACTAAGTAATGCCTTTAACTTTGCAGACAGAATTCTTGCAGAGAGAGCCGTGTGCAATCTTAAGGAAGTCAATTGCTCAGTCCTTGGCGATATTGATTTTGCTGAGGCGAGCGAGTGCGAAGAACCTGTTAACTCCGATAAGATACTTAGCTATACTGATAAATATGTTTCCGGTTCAAAAGGCTCAGCAAAAGGCGGAAGCAAGGGTATGGCAAGCCTTAAGCGAAAAATCCCTGCTGATATAACTCCTGAGCAGAGAGAGACAATCCGCACACTTGCAGTAAAAGCATTTAAGTGCCTCGGATGTAACGGAATTGTCAGAATAGATTTTATGATAGATACAAATAGCGGAGAAATATTCCTAAACGAAATAAATACCATCCCCGGTTCTCTTTCGTTCTATCTGTGGGAGCCACTCGGTGTAAGCTATACGGAGCTTCTTGAAAGAATGATATCCGCAGCACTCAAACGCCACAGAGAGCAGGCGGAAATATCCTATGCCTTTGATACCAATGTTCTTGAGGGAATACGATTTGGCGGTGCCAAGGGTGCAAAGGGTTCGAAAATGTAAAATATAAAAATCAAAAGCCCGAATATACAAGCAAAATTGAGCTTGCATATTCGGGCTTAATTTGTGTTTGATTTTTAAGCTTAGATAATACCCATAAACTTAAGCACAAAGTAAAGTACAAAAAGTGCTGTAGAAACCCACATTACAGGCTTGATATCCTTGAGCTTGCCTGTGCATATCTTTAAGATAACCCAAGAGAGCATACCAAACATAATACCGTTTGAGATGGAGTATGTGAGGGGCATAAAGGTTATTGCGATAAATGCGCTGATTTTGTCTGCCACATCAGATTCAAAGTCTATATTCTTAACCGCAGCAAACATAAGAAGACCCACAAAAATCATTGCAGGTGTAGTTGCAAATGAGGGAATAGCGGTAAAAATGGGAGCAAGAACGATTGCGATTATAAACATTACAGCAGTTGTAAGAGCAGTAAGACCTGTTCTTCCGCCTGCGGAAACGCCCGCACTTGATTCTACATAGCTTGTTACTGTAGAAGTACCGAGGCATGCACCTGCAACTGTACCTACGGCATCAGCGAGAAGAGCACCCTTTGCTTTGGGCAGTTCGCCTTTTTCGTTAAGAAGGTTACCCTTTGAAGCAACACCTATGAGAGTACCTACAGTATCGAATATATCGGTAAAGAGGAATGTAAATGTAATAACAAGGAATGTAGAGAAATTCTTGAATATATATCCGAAATCAAATTTGAATAATGCAGGAGCTTCGATAGACCATCCGTTGAACGAGGGAATTACCGAGTATACACCTGCTTCGGGATTAACTGCATACCAGCCTGTAAGCTCTGCAATTATACCGAGAACCCATGTTGCAAGTATACCGATAAGTATGCTTCCGGGGATGTTGTAGTGATAAAGAACTCCGATTATAAAAAGACCTACAAGCGAAAGTATAAACGCAGGGGAGTTGAAAGCTCCGATTGCAACAGTAGTTGCAGGGTCGGGAACAACAATACCCGCACCGATTAGAGCTATAATTGTAATAAAGAGACCGATACCTGCGGTAATGCCGTATTTAAGGTTTGCAGGAATCTGGTTAACCAGTGCTTCTCTGAAGTTACAGAACGATAGAAGAATAAAGATTATACCTTCTACAAGTACAGCAGTGAGTGCAACTGCATAGGAGCAACCCATAGCACCGCATACAGTAAATGCAAAGAAAGCATTGAGACCCATGCCCGAAGCAAGGGCAACAGGGTAGTTTGCAAAGAACGCCATACAAAGTGTTGCAATAGCTGCCGATATTGCAGTAGCTGTGAATATAGAACCCGGGGTAGCGCCTTCAATTCCGCCAAGGTAACTTGGGTTAACTGCAAGGATGTAAGCCATGGCAAGAAAAGTAGTGATACCCGCAATGATTTCGGTCTTCACTGTAGTGCCGTTCTCTTTGAGTTTGAACAGTTTTTCCATTATTGAACCTCCAAAACATGTATTTGGGATTTTTCCCACAGCAATAATAACACATTATCTTCCAAAAGTAAACATTTTTTAAGCATATTCAACAATAATTTTCTAAAACAAATGTTTTAAAAAAGAGTTTTATGCGTTCTAATAGTGTTGACAAAAAAGGCTTTTTATATTATAGTAATAATGATAGGCTGTAGATATATTCAGAAAGAAGTGATACTGTTTGCTGAGAACATTTACAGATATACATTCTCATATTCTGCCCGGAGCAGATGACGGTGCCAAGGACAAGGCACAGGCTATTGAACTTCTTAGGCAGATGCAGGATATCGGCGTCGATAAGCTTATATTTACACCGCATTACTGCAAACGCAGAGAATATACAAAATCAGTTTCCGAAATAAAGGAGATATTTGATGATTTTGTAATTACCTGCAAAAATGAGGGTATAAAAATAAAAATGTATCTGGGAACCGAGATGGAGTATTCCACAGATGCAGTTCGCTACATCAGAGAAGAGAGGGTTTTACGCCTTGCAGATTCTTCGTACATATTATTGGAATTCCCACCCTATGTAAAGAAGGATACTGTTATAACTGCGGTAAAGGAAATATGCCAGCTTGGGCTTATCCCGATAATCGCCCATGTGGAAAGGTACAAACACCTTCAGGGAGATTTTGAGACCATTCTCACACTAAAGAATATCGGTGCACAGCTTCAGATAAACATTCGCTCGGTTTGCGCGTGCAGATTTAAGATGAAGAGATTTCTTAAGAAAATCATTTCGGGAGAGTTAGCGGATTATCTTGCAGGCGATGTTCACCTGAGTGCAATCGAAAAGAAGGAATTTGACAAATGCTGTCAATTTGTCATTAAAAATTCCTCGTCAAAATATCTTGACAGACTTCTTGCAGGAAATGCAAAAAATATTATAAACGGGAGATAAAATTATGGAAAATGAAAGAATGACAGAAAACGAAATCAATATACTTGATATATTGATGATACTAAAGAAAAATATCATTAAAATAGCTGTTGTTACATTGATTTTTGCGATTGCATCATATATATACACCGTAACAATGGTTACACCGACATACCGTTCGTCCACACAGCTTTTAATCAAAGCACTCAATGTGGACTCTATGTCCATATATCCCGACTCTACCTCCAGACTTATGCTTGTAAATAACAGCATAGAGGTTCTCGGCGGATCAGAGGTTATGCAGGATGTTGTCGATGAGCTTTCGCTTGAGATGACACCCGAACAGCTCAAAGGCTGTGTTTCCATATCCTCGCCTGTAGATACTCAGGTGCTCAAGATATCGGTTGTTCATTATGACCCCGAGGTAGCCAAGGATATCGCAGCAAAGTTTGCAGAGATTTCGCACAGCGTCCTTGCGGAGAGTGTGGGAGTTTCCGCACTCAGTATCATAGAGGAAGCAAAAACACCCGAAGCACCGATTGCACCGAACCCGATTAAAAACATGATTTTGGGCGGATTTATGGGCGGATTCCTTTCTTGTGCATGGTTTGTTCTTGCAAGATTTATAAATAACAGAATTTATACATCCGAGGATGCGGAAAAGACACTTGGACTTACTGTATTTTCCTCCATACCTTTTGTTGAAGCACAGCAGTCCGAAGAAGAAGCAAAGGAGGACAAATAAATGCAGACCAAGATAAATATTAAAAGAATAAGAAGCAAATCATTTGCAGAAAGTGAATCATATAAGAAGCTGAGAACAAATATACAGTTCAGCGGTAAGGATATCAAGACTATTGCATTTACAAGCACCTTCCCCGGAGAGGGCAAGTCGGAGATTGCATACAGAGTTGCATTTTCTATGGCGGAGATGGGCAAGAAAACAATTTATCTTGATTCTGACCTCAGAAACTCAACATTTTTGACACATAAGACAGAAGCGTTCAAAGGCGAGCTTAAGGGACTTGTACATTGCCTTGTAGGCGAAAATACACTCAGCGATATTATTGTAGGTACACAGAATCCCAACCTTGACTTTATTCCGATTGGTGCAATACCGCCCAATCCCAGTGAGCTTTTGTCTCAGGATACTTTTGCAGAGATTATTGCAGAGCTTAAGACAAGATATGATTATATAATAATAGATGCAGCCCCTGCAGGATATGTAGTGGACGGAGTTATAGCATCAAAGGCGGCAGACGGTGTTATATTTGTAGTTGCTTCAGGCACTACCGCTGCAAAAGCTGCCAAAACCGCTGTGATGGAGCTTTCACAGTCGGGATGCAAGCTCATAGGTTGTGTTCTTAATAAATGTCAGGCAGAGGATGATAACCGATATGGTTACAATAGCTATGGCTACGGATACAGATACGGAAGCGGATATACAAGAGGCTTTTTTGAAAATAAAAAGAAAAGCAATTTTGTAACACGAATTATGGATAAGATTAAGAAAAAATAATTTTTGGCGGGAGAAGAACATTATGAAAACAGTTATGCTTGTGTTTGGCACAAGACCCGAGGCAATAAAGATGTGTCCTCTTGTAAATGAACTCAAGAAAAGACAGACAATAAAGACAGTGGTATGTGTTACAGGACAGCACAGAGAGATGCTTACGCAGGTTCTTGAAGCATTTGATGTTGTTCCGGATTTCGATCTCAGCGTTATGAAGCAGAAGCAGACACTTTTTGATATAACCACACTTATTCTGGAAAGGATAAAATCCGTTCTCGAAGAGGTTAAACCTGATGTTGTGCTTGTTCACGGCGATACATCAACAACCTTTGTAACGGCTCTTGCCTGCTTTTATATGCAGATACCTGTCGGTCATGTTGAGGCGGGACTTCGAACATACAATATATATTCGCCCTACCCCGAAGAATTTAACCGTCAGGCAGTAGGAATTATATCAAAATATAATTTTGCACCGACAGAGCTTTCAAAGAATAATCTTCTCAGAGAGGGTAAGGATGAAAGCACAATATATGTTACGGGAAATACTGCAATAGATGCACTCAAAACAACAGTAAGGGATGATTATACCCATCCCGAGCTGGAATGGGCATCAGACAGCAGACTTATAGTAATTACCGCTCACAGAAGAGAAAACTTAGGTGAGCCTATGCACAATATGTTCCGTGCAATAAGAAGAATAATGGATGAGCACCCCGATGTCAAGGCAATATATCCCATCCATATGAATCCGCTTGTTAGAGAAGCCGCAAACGAGGAGCTTGGCGGATGCGACAGAATTCGTATAATAGAACCTCTTGATGTTCTTGATTTTCATAATTTTCTGTCCAGAAGCTATATGATACTTACAGACAGCGGCGGAATTCAGGAGGAGGCTCCCTCACTTGGCAAGCCCGTTCTTGTTATGAGGGACACCACCGAAAGACCTGAGGGATTAAAGGCGGGTACACTTAAGCTTGTCGGAACAGACGAGGAAGTAATATATAGCAGCTTCAAGGAGCTTTTGGAAAACGAAGACGCATATAATGCCATGAGCACAGCCTCCAATCCGTACGGAGACGGTATGGCAAGTATCAGAATTGCAGATATATTAGAAGGTAAATAGAAGGTGTATTGATGAAGGGTACGATGATACCGACAATACGAAAAAACAGTAAGGGGATAATGGTTTTTCGCATTATCCTTTTGCTTCTTATAGTATTTAATTTAAGCTTTATATGGGTCAATTCCTCAAAGGTCAGTACAGATTCTGACAAAACCAGTAAGAGTATTGCCCATAGCGTTGCAAAGAAGATAGTAAAGGATTTTGACAGCCTTCCAAAAGATAAACAGGACAGCCATGTATCAAAGCTTAACGAAAAAATCCGTTCCTCCGCTCATTTTGCGGAGTTTATACCGCTTGGCATCTTGTGGTGGCTTTTGTTCTTTGTGCTTTTCTCACCAAAGGACAGAAGATGGTATCTTCCGCTGTTTTCGCTTGTTTGCTCAATTTTGTTATCAATGCTTTGTGCACTTTTTGACGAGGTGCATCAGATATTTGTAAAGGGAAGAAGCTTTGAGCTTAAGGATATAGCCACAGATACACTTGGAGCACTCTTTGGAAACAGTATTTGCATACTGGTTTATACGATTAAGAACATCCCGAATTTATTCGTAAGATAATTTCGGGATGTTTTGCCTTAATTTATTGACAATATATGCCGAAAATGGTATACTGTATATATTGAGACAATAGGTTTTTCACGAAAGGGAATTGTATGAAGATTTTACTTAAGAATGCTAATATATATGGTTACGGTAAGTCGGATTTACTTATATCCGATTCTGTTATAGTTGATATAAAACCGTCTGTCGATTGCTTAAATGCAGACGAAGTGTTTGATTTGGAAGGTTTATATATTTCCCCCGGGTTTACGGATGTGCATGTTCATCTCAGAGAACCCGGTTTTTCTTATAAAGAGACAATCCTTACAGGTACGCGCGCCGCGGCAAGGGGCGGATATACGGCAGTTTGCTCAATGCCCAATCTCAATCCCGTTCCCGACACTATGGAGCACCTCAACGAACAGCTTGATATTATCAAGAAGGATGCGTGTATAAGAGTAATACCCTTTGGCTCTATAACAATGGGTCAAAAGGGCGAAGAGCTTTCGCATCTTGAGGATATGGCTCCTTTCGTAATAGGCTTTTCCGATGACGGCAGGGGAGTTCAGGATGCCGACATGATGAGAAATGCAATGGAAATATCCAAAAAACTCGGTAAGATAATATCCGCACATTGCGAGGATGAGAGCCTTCTTGACGGCGGATATATCCATGACGGCGAGTATGCCCGTATTAACGGACATAAGGGTATATGCTCGGAGAGTGAATGGGGACCTGTAAAAAGAGATATAGAAATGGTAAAGGAAACAGGCGTTTCCTACCATGTCTGCCATGTGTCTGCAAAAGAGACGGTGGAATTGATACGAAAGGCTAAAGCGGAGGGTGTAGATATCACCTGCGAGACAGGACCGCATTACCTTACATTATGCGATATGGAGCTTAAGGAAGACGGCGGATATAAGATGAATCCGCCTATACGAAGCGATGAGGACCGCAAAGCACTTATAGAGGGCATCAAGGACGGAACAATAGATATGATAGCAACTGACCATGCCCCTCACAGCAGAGAAGAAAAGAGCAAGGGGCTTAAGAGTCTCAACGGCATCGTGGGTATAGAGACTGCATTTCCTGTCCTTTATACCGACCTTGTAAAGAAAGGGATAATAACTCTTGATAAGCTCATTGAGCTTATGAGTGTCAATCCCTCAGCAAGATTTGGAATACCAACTGAGCTCAAGGTGGGTGCTGAGGCAAATCTTGCGGTGTTTGATTTGAATAATGAATACACAATTGATTCCCGAGACTTTTTGTCAAAGGGCAAGAGCACACCTTTTGAGGGCAAAAAGGTATACGGAAAATGTTTACTCACAATTTGCAGAGGAAGAATAGTAGGAGGGTGTATATGAAACAGGTTATATTTGAAATTGAAGCAAATGTACCGATAGCCAGAGATGTTTATTTTATGAGACTGCTCGGCGATGCATCGGACATTACACGCCCCGGTCAGTTTATAAATATTAAGCTTGACGGATATTTCTTAAGAAGACCGATATCGGTATGCGATTATACCAAGGATACCATAGATATAATATATAAGGTTGTAGGAAAGGGCACCCGCGCAATGAGTAATATGGGAGCAGGGGATACTCTGGATGTTCTTACAGGACTTGGTAACGGCTTTGATGTGTCAAAAAGCGGAGACAAGCCTCTTCTTATCGGAGGCGGTGTAGGAGTTCCTCCTATGTATAATCTTGCAAAAAGCCTCATAGCACAGGGAAAGCAGGTTTCTGTAATCCTTGGTTTCAATAAGGCCGATGAAGTATTTTATGAGGATGAATTTAAGTCACTGGGTGCAAATGTGTATGTTGCAACAGCAGACGGTTCAAAGGGAACAAAGGGCTTTGTAACCGATGTTATGAAAAATCTGGAATACGATTATTTCTATACATGCGGTCCCGAGCCTATGTTCAAGGCGATAGAAAATATAGCAAAAACAAGCGGTCAGTACAGCTTCGAGGAACGCATGGGATGCGGATTCGGAGCATGTATGGGATGCAGCTGCAAAACAAAATACGGCAACAAGAGAATTTGCAAGGACGGACCTGTTCTTGAGAGGGAGGAGATAATATGGTAAATACTTCGGTCACACTGAGCGGTCTGGAGCTTACAAATCCCATTATTCCCGCAAGCGGTACATTTGGCTACGGCTACGAGTTTGCAGAGCTTTATGATATAAATGTTCTCGGTTCATTTTCATTTAAGGGTACAACCCGTGAGGCAAGATTTGGAAATCCTACACCGAGAATTGCAGAATGCGAGTCGGGAATGATAAATTCCGTAGGTCTGCAGAACCCCGGAATAGATAAGGTAATCTCAGAGGAATTACCCAAGATGAAAAAGTGCTTTAATAAGCCCGTTGTAGCTAATATAAGCGGATTTTCCATAGAAGAATACGCTTATTGCTGCGAGCGAATAGACAAAGAGGATTGTGTCGGTATAATAGAAGTCAATGTAAGCTGTCCGAATGTACATAACGGCGGAATGAGCTTTGGAACAGACCCCGTTTGTGCCGCAGAGGTTACAAAGGCTGTCAAGGCTGTTACAACAAAGCCTGTTTATATCAAGCTCAGCCCCAATGTCACAGATATAGTGTCAATTGCCAAAGCCTGCGAAGAGGCGGGTGCAGACGGCATAAGCCTTATAAACACCCTTATGAGAATGAGAATAGACCTCAAAACCCAGAGACCCGTTATAGCAAACAAGATGGGCGGTTTTTCGGGCAGAGCAATATTCCCTGTAGCAGTAAGAATGGTGTATCAGGTCTACGAGGCGGTAAATATTCCGATAATCGGTATGGGCGGTGTGTCCTCAGCAGAGGATGTAATAGAAATGATGCTTGCAGGTGCAACCGCAGTACAGATAGGTGCAGAAAATCTTATAAACCCCTATGCATCAAAGGAGATTATAGACTCTCTTCCCGATGTTATGAAAAAGTATAATATAAACAATCTAAAAGATATTATTGGAGGTGCTCACTAATGGGTAAGGATGTAATTATTGCCTGCGATTTTAATTCCAAGGCAGAGGTAATGGCATTTCTTGATAAGTTTCAAGATGAAAAGCCGTATGTAAAAATAGGTATGGAGCTGTTTTACGGAGCAGGTCCCGATATTGTAAGAGAAATAAAAGAGAGAGGACACAAGATATTTCTTGACCTCAAGCTTCA
>JAZREC010000294.1:0-4531 GCA_045660605.1 Clostridia bacterium | reverse complement strand
CATGTTTGTTATGGTCGCTCTCTCGGGTACGGAAAGAGTTTTTACACCCTCACCGCAGTATTCTATAACCTTACCCACACCGCCTTTTACAGACATTATCTTAAGAAGCTCAAGGATTACATCCTTTGCCGCAACCCATGGCGAAAGCTTGCCTGTAAGATTTACCTTAACGATTTTGGGATAAGTTATATAGTATGCACCGCCGCCCATAGCAACAGCAACATCAAGACCGCCCGCACCGATTGCAATCATGCCGAGACCGCCCCCTGTGGGAGTGTGGCTGTCCGAGCCTATAAGTGTCTTTCCGGGTGCACCAAATCTTTCAAGGTGTACCTGATGGCAGATTCCGTTACCTGGTCTTGAAAAATATATTCCGTGTTTTTTTGCCACAGAGCCTATAAATCTGTGGTCGTCGGCATTTTCAAATCCGGACTGAAGTGTATTGTGGTCTATGTATGCCACAGAGCGTTCGGTTTTAACTCTGGGGACACCCATTGCTTCAAATTCCAGATATGCCATAGTACCTGTTGCATCCTGTGTTAAGGTCTGGTCAATTCGCAGTCCTATTTCACTTCCCTTGACAAATTCACCGTCAACAAGGTGTGCCTTAAGGATTTTTTCTGTAAGCGTAAGTCCCATGTGTATCTTCCTTTCGGTAATAAAAATATACAATATAATATATCATTTTAACTCAAAAATGAAATTTTGTCAACTGCCGTCATGCAAAAAGCGGGCATAAAAAATGGGCTGTAAACTTAATTTACAACCCATTTTGAAGTATTGTCAATCCTGATAATTGTATCCTGCTTCTACCGTCTTTATGTTGTTTTCCAAAAGCTCGGGTTTTGAAGCGGGAACAAGCTTTTTAATTGCATCTATAAGCTCATCAAAGGTAAACATTCCTGTTTCCTTAACAAGCTTTCCTACAAGAATCATGTTGGCAAGCTTGGGAAGACCCATTTTGTTTGCCATATCTGTTGCAGGAACCTTATATACCTCTATGTCACTTCTCTGGGCATCTCTTGACACGAGTGTGCTGTCTATAAATGCCTTTCCTCCCGGGACAAGCTGACCTTCAAACTTGTCAAAAGAGGGTGCATTCATCGCTACAAGAGAGGTAGGCTCTACTATGATAGGGGATGCTACAGGCTCATCAGAGACTATAACATGGCAGTTACATGTACCGCCTCTCATCTCGGGTCCGTATGAGGGGAGATGGGATACATTTTTGTTTTCTATCATGCCTGCATATGCTATGGACTTTCCTGCAAAGAGGATGCCCTGACCGCCAAAGCCTGCAAATATTGTCTCGTGTGTCATATTATTTTTCCTCCTTTGAAGTATCTTTGTATACGCCCAGAGGATAGTGAGGAAGCATGTTTTCTCTCATCCAGTCAAATGACTCAGTGGGACTCATACCCCAGTTTGTAGGACAGGTGGAGACTACCTCAACAAGAGAGAAGCCCTTGCCTTCAACCTGGTTTGTAAATGCCTTCTTAATAGCCGCTTTTGCAGCCTTTATATGAGGAATTGTATCTACGGTTACTCTCTCAATGTAGGAGGGACCGTCAAGAGTTGCAAGCATTTCGCTTACTCTTATGGGATTACCGTTTCTCTGGGAGTCTCTTCCGTAAGGAGTAGTCTGTGTAACCTGACCGAGAAGAGTGGTAGGAGCCATCTGACCGCCTGTCATTCCGTAGATTGCGTTGTTTATAAATATGATAGTAATGTTTTCGCCTCTTGCAGCCGCATGTACTGTTTCTGCAGTACCGATAGCGGCGAGGTCTCCGTCGCCCTGATAGGTAAATACTACCTTATCGGGATGTACTCTCTTTATACCTGTTGCAACAGCAGGTGCTCTTCCGTGTGCTGCCTCCTGCATGTCACATTCAAAGTAGTTGTATGCAAATACACTGCATCCAACGGGTGCTACACCTATTGTAGAACCCTCTATACCAAGCTCATCTATAACCTCAGCTACCAGACGGTGTACTATACCGTGAGGGCATCCGGGGCAGTAATGGAGGGGTATATCTGTAAGTGCGTGGGGTCTCTTAAATACTTTTTCCATTATTTGTCACCTCCGGCAATTTCTTCTATTTTGCCAAGTATCTCATTGGGTGTGGGTACTATTCCGCCTGTTCTTCCGTAGAACTCAACATCTGCTCTTCCGTTAACGGCAATCTTGACATCGTCTATCATCTGACCCATGCTCATTTCTACTGTGAGGAAGGTCTTTTTCTTGCCGTCACTCAGTGCATTTTCAAATGCTTCATAGGGGAAAGGCCAGAGGGTAATAGGTCTTATTATACCAACCTTGAGACCCTTTGCTTTTGCCTTTGCCATAGCGGTCTTTGCAATTCTTGCAGTTGTACCGTATGCAACAAGGATGATATCTGCATCCTCTGTATCCACAGCCTCGTATCTTACTTCGTTTTTGGTTATTTCATCATATTTCTTCTGTCTTGCAAGAACAAGGTCCTCAAGGTCCTTGGGTTCTATAAAGAGAGAGTTTATAATGTTTTTCTTTCTCTTCATGTCTGTTCCTGTTGTTGCCCATTCCTTTTCGGGAATAGAGGAAGTGTCTGTATCCTTAAACTCAACAGGCTCCATCATCTGACCGAGCATACCGTCACCCATTATCATAACAGGGCATCTGTACTTGTCGCCGATGTCAAACGCATCTGCTGTAAGGTCTACCATTTCCTGTATGGAGCTGGGTGCAAGAACAACAAGGTGATAGTCACCGTGTCCGCCGCCCTTTACTGCCTGATAGTAGTCAGACTGAGCAGGCTGTATACCGCCGAGACCGGGGCCGCCTCTTACTATATTTATTATAACACAGGGAACATCTGCACCAGCTATGTAAGAGATACCTTCCTGCTTTAAGCTTATTCCGGGGCTGGAGGAGCTTGTCATAACTCTGGCACCTGCACCGCCTGCACCGTATACCATGTTTATTGCGGCAACTTCAGATTCTGCCTGAAGAAATACACCGCCGATTTTTGGCATTTTCTTTGCCATGTATGCAGACACCTCTGTCTGCGGTGTTATAGGATAACCGAAAAAGTGCTTACAGCCTGCACGGATTGCAGCTTCTGCAAGAGCTTCGTTACCCTTCATCAATACTTTGTTTCCCATTGACTGTTACCTCCTATCTTTCTACCTCGATTACGCAGTCGGGGCATATAGTTGCACAAAATGCACATCCTATGCACTTGTCAGTTTCAATAACTGTTGCAGGATGAAAACCCTTAGCGTTAATTCTGTCTGTTGCCATTACGACTATCTTTTTTGGACAAACTGTTGTACAGAGTGTACAGCCTTTGCATCTGTCTTCTCTGAATGTAACTTTAGCCATAATGATTCCTCCTTTTATAAGTATAAAATATAAATATATCACTTAGTGCTATGCCATAGCATCAAATGGTAATTTCATAAAAAGCTCTATTTCCATTGCCAGGTCTTTGTACTCGGATGGCAGAGAATTTAATATTTCCTTGGTTCCTGTAATGTATCTGAGCTCAACTCCAAGCTCCTTTGCCGCCTTTTTGGAAAATTCAAGGCTTTCCGTAAGGTGATGGCTCTCTGTAAGATACGAGAGATTGGTGTTGTTTATAAGTGCAGAAATTTTTGCACGGCTTGTAAGCTCAATATTATTTGCAAGACTTACTATATCCTCTATATTGCTTGTGTCGGGGCGGAGACTGTTCAGCACAAAGAACATATCATAGCTTTCTTTGGAAAGATATCTGTTATACTGACCAAGAGCGACAGCTCCGTCATCATCGCCCCCAAGGTCCAGAACAGCATATACGTTCTCGTCCGAAAAAACAGATAAAATGTCGCCCGGCAAAACAGGAATATCTATGTTTGTGGATGCGTAGTCGGGAGATATTACCCGTATACCCTTGCTTTCCAAAAAAGTCTTTGCGTCATTTGTACGAAAGTAGGGGTTGACTATATCCATGTCACAGATTACCACATTGTCATGCTCTTCTTTCAGCTTCATCGCCATATTTATAGCGATTTCAGTCTTTCCGCTTCCGTAGTGACCTGTAATGATGTTAATTCTCTTCATTTACTACCTCCAGTGCGGAGCTTACTCCAACTGACCGTTTACTGTATCTCCTTGCATATACAAACCACAGACATGTCCATATTATTATTGCACCGACCGATACGGCAAGCCTTGCATCAAAGGCGGAGAGTACCGCGAGACAAAGCATGGCACCTGCTATGGGAAGTATATACAGTACGAATGCCCATTTGAGCACATTGTGCGACGGTGTGCCGATTATAACGGTATCACCGCTCTTGGCTCCAATTGGGTTTAAGATATCTATTGTTATTTCGGGGTTTTGGCAGAGATTGCATTCTCCGCAGTCATGTCCGCAGGCGGATGACTTTCGTACACGGACCGTTGCCATGCCGTTTTTTGTACTTATGACCGTTCCTTTTCCCGTCAAAGCGATACCTCCCGAAAATAAATATCCTCTTTATTATAACAGATTGATTTTTGTTTTTCAAT
>JAZREC010000293.1:0-4920 GCA_045660605.1 Clostridia bacterium | reverse complement strand
GACATAATTCTTACTCGTGTCAAGTTAGGAGAACAGTGAATAATAGGACCTACTAACTTCTCCCTGTTTTTTCAACTGATTTTTCCTAAGCACTTTTCTTTAGAACCCGCGAGAATACTATATTTTCCCGCTCCCGATAGTATATGATAAATATCAAAATCGGCAAACTATTTTTTAAATTGTATAGACTTGACACAAGTAAAAGCATACCAGAACTTTTCATTGTGTTTAACTCTCTTTTATCTCCAAAGTTGCTTCTATTTCTGGAAAATCCATTTGGATTTCCTCGAACAAATCATATTTGCTCATCGTTATTATTAAATTGTATTCTGAAGCAAAAATAAACAAAAATACATCTCCACATTTATATCTTATAGCTTCAACGAAACCATTTTCATAATACTTAATCTTATCTAATTTAAATCTATACTTGGATAAATCAACTTGATACTTGTATGCTTCTTTATTAAATGAAGAAACTTCATCAAATTCAATACAACCATCTTCCATACATTCATTATGTTCAACGGATATCAACTTTTCTCCAGTATCAATGATAACTTCTAAGCAATCACAACTTTGATCATTAACTTTCCAAAAATCTTCTTGAGCTATATATAAAAATTTAATGTTTTTAAGATTTTTTTCCAAATCATCCGTCAACAAATCAAGAGGACCCGTACACTCATTGTTATCCCAAGCTTTTATAGCTTCTTCATCACTCATATATGCATTTGTTGATTCATGGCATTTTTCACATCGAACGATATAGTCTTGAACAATGTCTAAAATCATTTGTGGATTCCCACCACATTCGCATTTTCTTTTAAATGAATTGTCGTACCTATCTAAATGATAATATGGCATATATGTTTCATCTCCTCTTTTTTGCAATATTCAAAAATACTATAAAGCCTTATCGCCTTAGATGACGGTCAAATTTTAAGGTCCCATAAAAGAAATCAAATCATAACCCTTTTCTTTACCAACTTTAATCATATACTCCATTCTATATACGAATCTATGGTAAAAATCTATAATAAGTTCGAATTCTGTATTATCTTCTTTAGGTCTATTAGCATTGTACTCTTCAATCTGTTCTTCATTAAGATCTCTTGCATATAGCAATTCATAAGTAGCAGTGCCTCTTTTTTCTCGTAATTTGGTTGTAAATTCATTTTCTCTTCCCGAAGATAAACAATCAATCGTATCTTTAATATCTGTTAAGATATTATCCATAGAATTAAATGTGTAGAAATTATGCGTCAAATACCATTCAAATCCGCTTACAACTGATACCTGCTCTTTTCCATCATCATCTATCCATTGGTGTTCTATCCTCTTTTTGTTGGCTTCAAGTTCATCATTGTAGTGTTTGTATAGAAACGGGGTAAGGTATTGACTGACATCATCTTCCTCAATCGAAATCTCTACACTTCTCATTTCCGCTACATTATCCATATCATTAGTGTTTGAATAATCGATAACTCTTACCGGCATAATCCAGAAATACGATGAACTGTCATGACCATCAACTATACCTATTTCTCTTTTAAAAATATCTCTACCTATAACGGAAAAACATAGTTCTTTTATTTGTTCAAGAACTTGTTTGTTATCTTGTCGAAGTGCAACCGCATTATCCAAAAGAGATTTTAACTTCAAAAATGACTTGTGAGTTATATCTGACTCTAACAAGAAACTATGAACAGTATGATAGATTGAATAATCCGACATATAAGTTGAATAATCCTCATTAAACAAATCTAGCATATCTCTTATACACAATTGTTCAGGATTGCACAATCTCATAAAATCAGTTTCTTTTTTAGGGTATATACCCTTCATTGCGTCAATAAGTTCTTCTTTGCTAACCTCATCATAATTACTACCTGTAATGCTGTCATTTCCCCAGTTTCTATGTTTTTTCCAAGTGTCGTATTTGGGGTTATAAATATAATAAAGATATCCACTATGAGTTATAAAAATCAAGTTTTCTTCATAAAATTTCACTGCTTCAAAATCATCAAATAATTTCATAACACCACTCCTTTATCTATGATTATATAAATAACTATGTCCGATAAACAGTACACTTCTTTTTCCAAAATTCGACAAAGCTCGTGTCAAGACAGGATCAAAAATTATATTCCTCTAAATAGATGCCACCCTTTTTGTCGATATGCAATTATCGATTGCTCGATATTTTTACTCCGTAAAATCAATATGTTTTCCCTACGGTCAAACTCGATATGATATAAATCTCGTTGCGTCAGCAACATATCGAAAAGCTTGAAAGAGATTTATATCGCTGATTTCATCTTAGATAAAATCAGTATACAACAATTTTCAGTTTTTTTCAATAATTTCCTAAAAAGTATTGACAAAGAGAAAAGCATACTGTATTATTTGTATTAGTACAGTTAATACAGAGAGGAGTGTTAAAATGCTTCAGCTTGATTTTGGCGACAGAAGACCTCTTTATGAGCAGATTAAGGACAAAATTAAAAAGCTCATTATAACAGGAGTTCTCAGAGATGATGAAAAAATCCCGTCTGTCCGCGAGCTTGCTTCATCGCTTGCCATCAATCCAAACACAATCCAAAAAGCTTATAAGGACCTGGAAAACGAAGGGTACATATACTCGCTTAAAGCAAAGGGAAGCTTTGTGTGCAAAAGACACGATACCGCGAGCGAAAGGGACAAATCCTCGCTCATTGATACCTTTTGCTCTGTAGTGAGAGAGCTTAAATTCTTAGAAACAGACGAAGAAATGCTGAAAGACATTATATACAGATTATATAAGGAGGAAAAGCTATGATAAAATCAATTGGCCTCACCAAGAGTTTTGACGGTTTCCGTGCTCTTGACGGTGTTACCCTAAATGTAAAAAAAGGCTCTGTATATGGTCTTTTGGGACCTAACGGAGCCGGTAAAACTACATTTATCAAGCACCTTGCAGGCATATATCTGCAAGATGGCGGAGAGGTTACGATAGACGGCAAAAGCGTGTACGAAAACACAGATGTAAAATCCTCTGTAATATACATAGGCGATGACCTCTACTTCTTTCCCGCGTATACAATAGCCGATATGGCCAAGTTCTATAAAGGTATATACCCCTCATGGAATGAGGACAGATTTAATAATCTCAAAGAGGTATTTAAGATAGACACATCAAGAAAGGTAAGGAGACTCTCCAAGGGTATGCAGAAGCAGGTTGCTTTCTGGCTTGGTATATGTACCTGCCCGAGTGTTATGATACTTGACGAGCCTGTAGACGGACTTGACCCCGTAATGAGACGAAATGTATGGAAGGTAATAATGCAGGATGTGGCAGAGTACGGTACAACTGTCCTTATTTCGAGCCACAATCTTCGTGAGCTTGAGGATGTGTGCGACCATGTGGGAATAATGCATAAGGGTAAGATAGTGCTTGAAAAATCTCTTGATGATATAAAGGGCAACATACACAAAATTCAGCTTGCTTTTGAAACCGAATTCCCCGAGGATATGCTCGGAGGCGGGGAGCTTTTGCACCTTGAGACCTCGGGCAGAGTACATACTGCAATTGTAAGGGGAGAAATAAATGAAATAGAGGCTCGCATAGCACACTTTGAGCCTATAATATGCGATATTCTTCCGCTTACGCTGGAGGAAGTATTTATCTACGAATTGGGAGGTATGGGTTATGAATTTGAAAACATCATTCTTTAATAAGACTATTTTTGGTTCTGACCTTAAAAGATACTGGTGGATATCCGCACTTGAGGCACTTTTCTTTGTCATAGCATCTGTAATACCTCTGTACAATGAGTGCTTTATGGCACATGAGAGTTTAAGAGAAACAATATACGGCTGGACAGATTCGGGTGCAATAATATCCATGATATTCAGCTTTGGAACAGGAGTGCTCATACAGAGCTATATGCACTCCCAAAGCTCTGTATCCATGCACCATAGTCTTCCGCTGAAAAGACACACACTTTATATAACAAAGCTTGTGTCGGGACTGTTTATGATTATTCTGCCAATGCTTCTTACCGCAGGAATTATTACAGCTCTTTCCGTTGACCCTGTGTGCAGGGACTACATTGTGCTTTCGGATATAGGAAGATGGCTGTGCACCTGCTTTTCGTACGCAATCGTAATTTTCTCGCTTACAACTCTTGTAAACAACATGACGGGAAGTCCCGTAGGAACGGTTGTGTTTACCGTAGGCTTCGGCTTTCTGCCCCTGTGGATTACCGCAATACTCGGGTCTATGTTCTCACATGAGATTCTGGGCTTTTCATCAGACAACATGGAACAGCTTATGGAATATATATACATAGGTCCTTACGGCATAACCAAACCCGAATACATATTTATATACCCTGTTATGTCGGTTGTGTTTCTTGCGTTGGGCTATGTCCTCTACCGCATGCGTAAGTCCGAGCGTTACGGCGAGGTTATTGCATTTAGCTGGCTCAAACCGCTTTTTATGGGAATAATAGCTGTCCTTGCAAGCGGTATCGGTTACAGCTATGTACTTTCGGTATTTGATATACAAAGCCTGTTTTCCGTCATTCCGTTTGGCATTCTCGGAACTGCCATCGCATACATGATATCCGTAAAATCCCTTAACTTCAAAGGGTGCATAAAGCCTGTGCTGATATACACTTCTCTTGCACTTGTGTTTATAGTCTTTATTCACTTTGACATTACGGGATTTGAAAAGAGAATTCCCAAGGCAGATAACATAGAGGCTGTATATATAACCTCGGGACCCAATGATACAGAGCCAATGTTTAAGAAAAAGGAACACATTAAGCTTGTAAGAAGCTTCCACGCTCAGCTTATTGAACATTCCGATAATCAATACGGCGAAAACAACCGCAACATGACAATTGAATATACTCTCAAAAACGGAAGAAAGCT
>JAZREC010000292.1:0-3389 GCA_045660605.1 Clostridia bacterium | reverse complement strand
TATATTATAAAGCTTTTAAGATCTGCAATGACCAGCGAAATCTTGGTGATATTACTCCTTTTTTGTTAATGCAATTAGAAATGATTTTTGAAGCAATGAAAGAACTAAAAAAATCTTTATTTGAAAAATTGGCAACATGGAATAAGTATGAAGAAGTTATTAAAAAGCAATGTTATGATGATGAATTACATGGAATATATAGTTTTTTGATTCAAGCTGCGTTATTTAGCGAGAAAGGTATTTCCATGTTAGAATTACAACAGAACATGAACTCTAGTAATTACATCATAAAAAAATTAATGTGTAAAATACCGGAAGATATGATTGTTGTTAAAACAAAAAAGAAATTTAAATATTATTCTATTAACTTAGAAAGGCTAAATACAATTATTTTAGAAGAAAGTGTAAAATCTATTCAAGAAGCGGAGTGATTTCACTGCGCTCATACTGTCAAAAAGGTTCAGAAAATCCGGGTTCTTCCACCAAAAAAACATCCGTTCGGATGTTTTTTTGGCTTTATCCGCAAGGACACAAACAGACACTTGAAATATCAACTGCAGGTTGAGGGCAAAGTAAAAGAAATTTTTAAATTACCTTTATAGTTGGAAAATTTTAAGCTATAATATTGAACATCATCTTGGTCTCACTTGCGACCCGATATGCGGTCTTGTTCAAATTCCCTGTATCGAAAGAAACGCCTTAGCTGCAATGCGGGCAATAAACGCGGTGAGCCTGGCAAGCTTTCTATGGAACACAAGAAAAATCTCCTTGGACAAAGTTATACAAACTATGAAAGAAACAGGTATTGATATGCACAAATCCTATAAGGAAACATCGGAGGCGGGCTTGTCAAAAATAGATTTGTAAGTAAAGATATGGGAACCCTCTTGTTATAACTTTTTGACTATGGATTTTATATTCCAATAAGTATTTGATTATATTGCCAAAATATTGTAAAATCGTTAGCAGAAATAAAACTAATGTTAAGCGAGGTAATTATTATGGCAGTAAGCAGAACGGCTCGTCTATTATGCCGGGTAAGATTAACCCTGTTATTCCTGAGGTTATGAATCAGATTTGCTTTAATGTAATAGGAAACGACACAACAATTACATATGCATCGGAAGCGGGACAGCTTGAGCTTAATGCTTTTGAGCCGATTATCTTCCGTTCTCTGTTTGAATCTCTTGATACATTATGCAACGGAGTTGCGATATTTATAAAGGATTGTGTAAGCGAAATAACGGTTAATCCGACGCAGTGCAAAACCCATCTTGACAGAAGTATAGGCATTATTACAGCGCTTTGTCCTTATATCGGCTATACCAAGGCATCAAAGCTGGCAAAGCAGGCACTTAAAGAAAACAGAAACATCCGCGATATAGTAATTGAAGAAAATATTATGTCCGAGGAAGAAATCGACAAGCTGTTGGAACCTGATAATATGATATGATAATAGTAGATGCAGACAATGGGATTAATAACCGATCTGATACCACCGTCCAATTATGGATGGTGGTATTTTGGTTGAGAATATATTTTTCTTGCATTTTATTTTTATATGTGATAAACTATACTTGCGACATAAACTTAATAAATTTCTGTAATTGGTGTGTATTTTTATACCATTTGGTAAAAATGCATACTCTATTTTCACATGCCATTACAGGAAAGTGAAGTTTGTGTCGCAACAATCGGAGTTATGCGTTTTTCATGCGTAGCTTCGGCTACGCATTTTTTAATTTGAGGGAAAAAATATGAACATAAAATTGGAATTATTAAAAAAATACATATCTGATTACATAAACAACAACTTAGAAAATTTTGAAATTGATGCGTATCAAATTGCCGATACAACCGCTATACAGATGCTATCTGAAATACAAAATGTAATTCAGAACGAAAGCTACTCCGATTTTGATGCTGTTGAGGAGATTGTATGTATATTTGAGAAATATAATATTGATTTTGGTTTTCGACATGATTTTTAATATATAATGATAAATATTACAACAATCTGTACCTAAAAAGGCAGAAAAAGGGACTTGAATACCCCTGCGAGTACTTCCTCGCTACGCTCAGGGCGCCCACGGAGTAATCCTCTGTGGGTCGAGTGCTGTATAGCAAAAAGGGGGTAGGGTAGAGCAATATTGTGAGTTTGAGTTACATAGATGCTATTTACCAGCACGCCGTGGCTTCATTCCCCGCACTGCGGACACAAAAAAAGGATACCTGAAAAGGTATCCTTTTTTGTTGGTCGGAGTGACGGGACTTGAATACCCCTGCGAGTACTTCCTCGCTACGCTCAGGGCGCCCACGGAGAAATCCTCTGCGGTCAAGTGCTGTATTGGTAAAATGGGATAGAGTAGAGCAATATTGTGAGTTTGAATTTCATGGATGCTATTTACCAGCACGCCGTGGCTTCATTCCCCGTACATCCAACGCAACAAAAAAAGGACACCTAAAAAGGTATCCTTTTTTTGTTGGTCGGAGTGACGGGACTTGAACCCACGACATTTCGCTCTATATCTGTGATACAAAGAATTTGACACAATTTGTACACAATTATTTGAAAAAACACACAAAATGTTCACACCATATCCACTGAATAAACCTTTCTGAAAATTGAATTCTTTTTATCTTCACGAAGGTCAGTATATATATCCATTGTCGTTGAGAGTTGAGCATGTCTTAAAAGTACCTGAGCTTCCTCTGGCGGAATGCCTGCCTCAAAAAGCATAGTAGCATAAGCGTGTCTAAACTGATGCGGTGTACTGGTGATGCCTGTTGCCTTTGCATATGCAGTCCACCTATGGTCATATTGAGTTTTTGTAAGGTAATCCCCATCTGAATTTGGAAAGATAATTCCCTTTTGTTTTGGTAACTCAGTAAGAACATTATATAGTTTATCTAATATAGGTACATCCCCGACACTTGTTTCCGTTTTTGGCGGTTTGAGGTGAGGTTGATTTCCTATATGCTCTAACGACTTGGTAATGTGTATTATTCTGTTTTCAAGATCAATATCGGACCAAGTAAGTGCTAAAAGCTCCCCTCGTCTCATCCCGGTATAAAGTGCCATAAAAGCAAATAAACCAAATGGGAGAGAATGTGATTCTTTAACCATATTTATATCCGCTTGTTCCGGGGACACTCTTTTTTGCTTTGGTAAACCATTCGGAACCCGCAGGTCTCTTGCTGGATTATATAGAATATATCCCATTTCAACGGCATAACTGAAAATATGGTTATATACCATAAGTTGAGTTCTAACGGTTTTGTCAGCATGAGTTCTTGCAAAGCGTTTGATATGCTGACTTACCATAGAAGGCTCTATGTCTTTTATGGGAAATGACTTAAAAAATTCTACAGCACGGTTTTTGGCGGGG
>JAZREC010000291.1:0-7722 GCA_045660605.1 Clostridia bacterium | reverse complement strand
CGCATGCTTGCGTCGCCTTCCTTGAAAAGATAAACAAATTTCTTTGCCATTTCTTATACCTCCATAAATTAATCTATATAATCACACCTACTATTTTATAACAAAACTGAAAAAATTTCCAGCATTTTTTTTATTTTTTTTAGTAGTTTTGTGATTTTTGCTCATTTTTGTTATTTATGCACTAAAAGATAACAAATTATCAACAAAATTTAAACACCATTTACACCCTTTGTAAGTGTTTTGAGGTAGCTTAAACTCGACGGATAAATTTCCATAGTGTTTATCATGTATGTTTCTGTTATATGAGAAATAATTCTTATATCATTTTCATTGCCGTTATATGCAAAAACCGATTTGTAATCCGCGTCGCAAAGAAACCTCAGAAGTTTATGTACTGATGGTGTAATCTCCGTAAGGTCTCCGCCGCATACATCATGGCAATTTTTGCAGCAAAGCGAACCTGATGATGTATCAAAATATTCAAGTTCCTTCTGGCTTGCGCAATTTGCACATGCGTTAAGGTCGGGCATAAATCCCGCAAAGCATACTGTTTTGATTTCAAAAACCGATTTGAGTCTTGCCAGGTACTCGCCTACATCTCCGTCCTTGCACTTTTTCTCCGCCATGCTGACAAGATAAAGAGAATTAAGCACAAAGCTGAAGTAATCGTCCTCAAGCGGAAGCTCCTCGGGAAAGCATTTTATAACATCGGCAAAATATGCGGCATAAGACATCTGTTCAACGGAATTTCTTATGCCGTAGAAGTTATTTATGATGCCTGCAGATGAAATATATCCAAGTCCGCCTCTTGATGATATAACCATGTCGCTGTAACAAAAATTCTGAAGTGCGGCAAAATCCTTGTGCTTATGCGAACGAATTCCCTTTGATATTGCACTTATCTTACCTGCATCACGGGTTTGTATTGTAAAAAGCTTGTCATTATCATTCAAATTTACCGAACTCAGAATAAGTCCCGCCGTTTTCATCTCCTGCATTTTCTCTCTCCTGTTTCTGCATCAGCTTATAGAGCAAGTAGAGCTCTACCATACCGTAATTTTCAAACATACCCCACCATGAGTTATACATACACACATCTCCTTTTTGCTATTATTTTGTGAAGATTGTGTGTTATTATGTTTGGTAAAATTTATTCGTTTGGTTTTATGATGCCAAGTTCCTTCATAAGGTTATTTGAGTTACGCCAATCGTCTTTGACCTTGACCCAGAGTTCAAGATAGACCTTGGCATCGAGCATTTTTTCGCAATCAATTCTTGCTTTTGAGCCTATTTCCTTAAGTGTCTGACCGTTTTTGCCTATAATTATTCCTTTGTGAGAATTTTTTTCGCAATATATATTGGCACTTATATTATATATTTCTCCCTTTTCGGAAAGGTTTTGCTTCATCTTGACAATTTCAACAGCTGTACCATGCGGAATTTCGTCGCGAAGGCATTTGAGCATTTTCTCTCTTATAAGCTCTGCCACAATTTCCTTTTCCTGCTGGTCTGTAACCATATCATCGGGATAATACATCGGTCCCTCGGGAAGATTTTCCTTTATTACAGATATAAGCTCGTCCATGTTTTCGCCGTTTCTTGCGCTTACAGGGACTACCGCCTTAAAATCATACAGCGAGCTGTATGATGCTATAACGGAGAGAATTTCATCTTTCTTAACCGAGTCTATCTTATTGATAACAAGAATTGCGGGAATGTCTCCGAGCCCTGAAATTATTTCCATTTCGGACTTTAATACCTCTCCGCTTGGTTCTGCTACTACCATTACAAGATCGGCATCGACAATTGTTTCCCTTACTTCTTTTATCATATTTTCACCAAGCTTGGTGCGGGGCTTGTGATAACCGGGGGTATCGAGAAACACCGCCTGGAAACCGTCTCCGTGCATTATACCGAGAATTTTGTTTCTGGTAGTCTGAGGTTTTGGCGAAATAATTGCAATCTTCTGTCCGACAAGTTTATTAAGTATTGTTGACTTTCCGACATTGGGTCTTCCGACTATTGCAACATATCCTGATCTGAATTCATTATTCATTTGAAAATTCCTCCGAAAGCAAAAATAAAAGATTTATCTTTTGAGAGAAAGTCTTTCAAGAGTCTCCTCCTCTTTTTGACGCATAACTTCCCTCTCCTGCTCATTTTCATGATCATATCCCAAAAGGTGAAGTATGCTGTGACAGACAAGATATCCCATCTCTCTGTGAAAGCTGTGTCCGTACTCCTTGCTTTGAGACATTGCCCTCTCGAGCGACAAAACAACATCGCCAAGAATAAGCTTGTCCTCAATATAGTCACCGACACCGCAAAGCATCTCACCGTCTTCAAAAAACAAAACAGGAAAGCTGAGAACATCTGTAGGAGCATCTATATTTCTCTGCTCATTGTTAATAAGCCTTATATTTTCATCATCAGTAAGGGTAACTGCTACATAGCAGTCATGCTCAAAACCCTCGTTTTTAAGAGAGGCTTTTATGACATCCTCAATAAGCTTTTCTTCAATTTCGGTAACAGTAAGCTTATCCTGTTCATTTACAATATCAATAGCAACCGTCATTGTTTTGCCTCCGTTTTTCTTTTGTAGCTGTTTTCTCTTTTTTCATACGCTTTGATAATCTTCTGAACAAGGCGGTGTCTTACAACATCACGCTCTGTAAAATAGCAGAATGATATATCGTCAATATCCCTGAGCACTCCGATTACATCCTTAAGTCCGCTCTTCTTGCCGTCGGGCAAATCGACCTGAGTTATATCTCCCGTAACGATTGCCTTGGAATTAAAGCCTATTCTTGTAAGAAACATTTTCATTTGTTCGGGAGTGGTGTTCTGAGCCTCATCAAGTATTATAAAGCTGTCATCAAGAGTTCTTCCTCTCATGTATGCAAGCGGTGCAACCTCTATTGCACCCCTCTCGGACAAGCGGGCAAAATTCTCCATTCCAAGCATTTCGTAAAGTGCATCATAGAGGGGTCTTAAATACGGATCAACTTTATTCTGAAGGTCGCCCGGCAGAAATCCAAGCTTTTCTCCCGCTTCTACTGCAGGTCTTGTAAGGATTATTCTGCTTACTTCTTTATTCTTGAATGCCTTAACTGCCATGGCAACTGCAAGATATGTTTTGCCGGTTCCTGCAGGACCGATGCCAAATGTTACCGTATTGTTCTTTATGGCTTCCACATATGTTTTTTGTCCGAGGGTTTTGCTCTTTATAGGTTTACCCTTGGCAGAAATGCACACGCAGTCACTTCCGTAAAGTGCGGACGGGTCAATACCATCCCTGGCACTCTCAATAGCATAGGACACATTCTGGTCATTGAGTACATCGCCCGAATCTATAAGGTGCATAAGATGTTCTATGGTTCTCGATGCCATTGCAACTGCATTTTCGCTTCCCGAGATACGAACGGTTTCGTCACGGGATATCACCGTTACGCCAAACTCAGCCGATATCTGATTGATATTTTTATCATACTCGCCAAAAAGCGATATTATTTTGTCAATGCTTTCGAATTCTATTATTTTATCCATCGCACTGTTCCTCCGTATTACATACTTCTATCTCTATAGGCTCGGCAATATTTTCAAGGCTCTCAAGGGTTACGGACACATAGAGGTTTCCGTCATTATTCTTCTCATACTCGTAAGTTCGCCTTACTGTATGAGCTCCGTCTGTCCTCTCACTCTCTATACGCTCGGTAAGATAACTGAGCGCCCTATCCAGAACCTGCTGTTCATTTAATTCTACATTCTTTTCTATTATCTCACAAAATGTTTCAGTTGTAAAGGTCAAAGGCAAATAAATATTTTTAAAAATTTTAACTCTGGTGTGTTTTGCGGTTTTATCATATTCATCAGGCAGCTTTCCAAATCCAAATTTTAGCTTACCCTTAGGAAATCTTAATGTGTATTTTTTTATTTCCTTTCCTGTGGGTACTCTAACGGTATCTGTATAGCTGTATACACCATCCATAGTTCTCCATGTACGGCCTGTAACCGTTCCCATAGAGTGAATATATCTGTTATCTCTGCAAAGAGTCTCAGTAACCCCTGAAACAAGCAAATCGCCCTTTTTTACAACGTTATTCCTTTCTACAACCTTTCTTCCGCTTTTTACCTGCATATCGACTATCTGTGCAGGGTATGATGCTATAAGATTGCTGGGAACTGTTTTATCTATTATTTTTTCTGATTCTCCCTTTTCTCTTACCTCTACTACGGCTCTTGTACCGTCAAGATTTACCCAGAGCCACGCAAGACTGTCAAGCTCTATGAGAGCATTGTTTTTGATTTTTGATATTTTCTTACCAAATCTTATCTTGCCTATTCCGATTCCGTTATCATTCATAACAGAGAGAATTCTGGAATCGGGAGTTATATCATTACCGACAATATCAACAACCCATATGCATGATGTAAGATACGCAAATCCAATAACTGCCAAAAGAGCACCGAAATAAAAACCGTACCTTCTCTTTCTGCGTCTCATGTAGTATCCCATACCTTGCTTGCTGACAATTCGTACACGCACACTTGAACGGGATACGGTTTTTCTTATTTTCCGAAAGCTTGCAAAATCCAGAGTGCATTCGTAATCTTTTTCTGCCTTACGGATATTTTCTAACACTATGTTGTCCTTTTTGCACTCATTGGCAAACGCCTCAATATTATTTACTCGTACAGTAACTGTATTCTTCCACGAAATCCTTCTCATAATTCCTCCGACAGCACATGTATTTCAGGAACATAAGATACGCCCCTTATTTTGCCTCTGAGCATTATCCTTGAAGGCGAAAAAAATTCAATAACAAGACATACCCCGACTATATCCAATTCAAATCCGTTTAATTCAACAAGCACCCTGTCTTCTCCGAAAAGTCTTATAGAATTATAGTTCTCCACAACCATACAGCAATCCGATGTTATTGTTACTACGGGTTTTTCTTTTGCCATGCTTTCGGCGTTTTCGGTAAGCATTTTTATTTTATTCAGTACAGACATATGAAAAAACCTCCGTCATAAAATACTTTATGAGAAAATCTTTGGATATATGTGGAGGTTTGCTTTAATGAATGTTAAAATATCAAAAACATTTTATTCAGTTTTGTTATTCACCGCTATGGCCTTTGTTGCACTAAGGTCCGAGGTTGTTATGGAATCTGTCAAAAACAGTCTTATTATTTGTTTTTCGTCTGTAATCCCTGCCCTTTTTCCTTTTATGGTGCTGGCATCAATGTTTGTATCATACAGCTCTGATTCATCCTTCGGATATGTCGGTAAATTATTATCCGGACTTTTTGGAATATCTCCATGTGCGGTATCAGCTCTTATTTGCGGTATTCTTTGCGGTTATCCCATAGGTGCTAAGTGCACAGCCCAGCTACTGGAAACAAAAAAAATAACAGTTTCCGAAGCCGAGAGTCTCATTGCATACTCTAACAACTCGGGACCGCTTTTTGTAATAGGTGCTGTGGGTATCGGAATACTTCATTCCGCAAAAGCGGGTGTTATTCTGTACATCATTCAGCTGATATCGGCACTTATTGCAGGAATTTTGCTCAGGGGAACAAACTATACCTCTGCAATCAAGACGCCATCTCATGCATCGCAAACAAAAACACTTACAACCGCCATATGCGACAGCGTATTTTCCATTCTTAAGGTGTGCGGATTTGTTGTGTTCTTCGGTGTAATAAATTCACTTCTTAAACCCTTAACAAACTTTCTTCCCGATATCTTATCCTGTGCAGTTGCATCTTTTACCGAGGTTACATGCGGTATAAATTATATTTCTTCGTCTCTTCCGACACTAAGCCATAAAATCATAGCCTCTTCCTTTGCTCTCGGTTGGTCGGGTCTTTCTGTACATATGCAGGTAAAAAGTATTGTAGCACCGCTCGGCCTCAGTATGAAAAAATATTATATCACAAGAATTCTGATGGGCACAATCTCAGCCATATCAGCATATACTGCAATATTTCACAAGGATGCACTTGCTCTTATACTCATAGAAAACAAATGGCTGTTGCTTTGTCTGCTTGCTGTGTTTGTTTTCCCAATCACATGCAGCAAAAAAGAGAGGAAACCTCCATACAGGAAATCTCCCCTCTTCAAAAAAACTATTTAATCAAGAATGTAAACATTTACATTTCTTCTTCCAAACTGCATGCACTCGGAATATGAATTAAAGAACAAGTCAACCTTGTTACCTTTAATTGCACCGCCTGTATCCTCTGCAACACAGTATCCATACACAAAACTGCCATCTGCAGATTCGATGTACATTCTTGTACCGAGCGGAATAACCCTCGGGTCAACAGCAACCGTACCGTACTTTGCGCGTGTACCTGATGCTGTTATGCCGTATGCGGGATCGCCGGGCCATTTTCCACAGCTCTGGAATGAAAGGTCATATGCAGTAGCGTTACATGTGATGACCTTTGAATAACTGAAGTCATCTGCCTTTTGGAGAAGTCTCTTGCCTCCCGCAAGTGCACCTACTGCTTTTACCTGAGCAACGGGTTCCTTTGTGCGTTCCTTGGAAACAAGCTCTCTGCTTATTTCTACACCGTCATGCATAAGAACCTCATATGTTTCACAGTCAATACCGTTAACACCGGGTGTAACGATTTTGCTGTCTGAAATACTCAATGATGTGTCGGATATTGTTTTGGTATCAAACGGAATTTCCGTTTCCACCTTAACTATCCTCCTAACTACTCTTACTATCTCCAGATTATTGTCAATGCTTAGCACCGTATCTAAGGGAAGATTGATTATATCGTGATAATTGACATCAATATCTTTTTCTTCAAGAAATTCACCAACCGTATTCTTGGTTGTGAAATAATCCTTTGTCTCTCCTCCGATTGTTACGGAAACCTTTTTAACTCTTTGGATAACAACTGTCTGGGATGAAGAAATGTAGCTTCCGAGTTCGGGAGATACAATATCATACTCTGCAAGCTGAACTCCGGATTTTTCCAAAAGCTCCTGGACCGTTGTTCCGGGCGATACAAAATCATAAAGATTATCACCGTCTACTATTGCCACATCATAATACTGCGGAGAAGCGTAAGATACTGTTACAGTAAATGAAAACAGCAAAGCAAATACCGCGGCAACGCCTTTACGAATTCTGATCACTTTCTTAAACACATCATAAATATTTCTATCACGGCGATGTTTATGCTCAGATAAAGTGATTTTTAGTTTTAATTTCAAAAAACAATCTGAAAACATAATTTCCTCCTTAATAGACTTTTTGCGTTCGTGGTTCATTTTATGGCATAAAATCTTTTTTGTCAAATTTGCTTTCATTTTTTGTTGTGCACATTACACAAAAAACAAAACAAATTTTGACGAATACATCACGCTCAATGTTTTAATATCAAAAAGAGCTCGCCTTACCTCAAACGCAGTAATGTCAAGGGTTGGTAGATATATTAACCTAAAATTACAAAAATATTACAATCTCAAAATATTTTGTGCACATTAAACAAATTTTGCCCCTTTTTACAAACGATATGTAGTATTCACCCCCTTACATTAAACTATATATAGTATTCTATCACAAAAAATATGTTAAAAATAATTTAAGAAATGCAATATGTGTCTTTAACGACACATATCACAAGGTCGATTGGCACAATTAGTTATACATATTATTTATTATGTAAACATAAAAAGCATTAAAAAAGGCTCTAT
>JAZREC010000290.1:0-1113 GCA_045660605.1 Clostridia bacterium | reverse complement strand
ACGAAGTAAATATATATAAAGAAAGATAAAAAATCAGGGATTGTAAAAACAAAATTTTACAATCCCTTAATATATATGATTATTTGTTAAGATATTTTGCAACCTCTGCTGCAACAAGTCTTGTAATTGCTTCTATATCTGCAGATGATGCACACGCAGATGACTTATAGTCTGCCTTGCCGTCGCTTCCAAAGAGTAACATCTTCTTGGTGCTCTCTTGCTTAACAGCTTCTACTGCGGCGGGTATAAGGTCTATAAGACCCTTTTCCATGCTTGAGAATTTTTTGAATTCGGCTTCTACTGCAGCTACATTTATATCTGTAAATATATTAACCTTGCTTATACCGTCCTTTATTGCCTGACGGAAGTCATTGTCTGTAAGACCGGAACCGCCGTGAAGAACAAGCGGTACATCTACTGTGCTTGCAATAGTTTTTATTCTTTCAAAATCAAGCTTTGGAGGAAGCTTGTATGCACCGTGTGCATTTCCTACAGCAATCGCAAGGGCATCAACGCCTGTTTTTTCTACAAAGTCTTTAGCAAGCTTGGGGTCTGTAAAGTATTTGGAAGGATCGTCAAGATGGTCGCTTCCTTCCTGCGAGCCTTCGTTATCGCCCACATGACCGAGCTCACCCTCAATAGTAGCGCCGTAGGAATGTGCAATATCTGCCATTTCCTTAACCTTGCGGACATTTTCGTCATAAGAGTCGGTAGAGCAGTCATACATTATGGAACTGAAACCAAGCTCAAGAGCCTTGATACATGTATCGTATGAGAGACCGTGGTCAAGATGTACTACTACAGGCACAGAAGCCTTTTTCGCCATAGGTATAAGATAATAAGATACCTCTTCCAGCGGACCGTAGGGCAGGAGAACTTCTGCAGTACCCATAATAACGGGAGACCTTGTGCTTTCTGCTGCGTTTATTATACCGCGTGCCAATTCGAGATTGACAGCGTTAAAAAGACCTACCGCATAGCGGTTTTCCTTTGCAGGTCTCAGAACTTCATTCATATTAACTAACATATGTATTCCTCCTTGAGAAATCAAAATAATATTCTTATTATAGGTATTATATAACAAATTCTTTGATAATGGAAGTGTTTTCTTGT
>JAZREC010000289.1:0-3059 GCA_045660605.1 Clostridia bacterium | reverse complement strand
ATAAATTCTCAAAACTTCATGTAAGCCTTAAACGAAGAGTTATTATTTCTGCTCTTACAAAGCTTTGCGGAAGTACACAAAATATATCACTTTCCCAGATAAATGCTTTGATAAACAATTTATCAACGGGATGTCAATACTCATTCGGAAACGGAGCAAGGTGTGTTATATCCAGTGATGAAATTATATTTTCCGATACAATTTTGCAAGAGGCACAGTACAGCTATAAAATAAAAGCTCCATGTACTTTGAACATTTCCGAAACAGGCATAGTATATAAATTTGAATTTGTATCAAAATATGTTAATAAGCCTGACAGTATTTGTATATCTCTAGATAATTACGATGAAAATAATCTTGTTATAAGAACAAGAAATGACGGGGATGTTTTTTCTCCTATGGGAATGAACGGAACAAAAAAAGTCAAAAAGTTTTTTATAGACAGCAAAATCCCGTCACACGAGAGAGGTCTCTACCCTCTTATAGAATGTAAAAACAAAATTCTTGCTATCTTTCCGCTAAGAGTAAGCAAAGATGCAAGAGTTACAAATACATCAAAAAAAATACTAATGATAACAAAGCTTGGAGGTACATATGACAAATTATAATTCCATATGTGAAAAACTTATTATTTCCCCTGAGGAAATTGACCGCGAAACAACAAGAATTGCACAGGAAATAACCAGGGACTTTGAGGGCGAAGAAGTAGTGTTTATTGCTATATTAAACGGTGCATTTATGTTTGCCTCAGACCTTGTAAAAAAGGTTTCTCTTGACTGTTATATTGACTTTATGCAATGTGCAACATACGGCAACAAGTCTGTATCAAGCGGAAATTTTGTGATTAAAAAAGACCTCACAATGGATATAGAGGGCAAAAATGTTATTATTGTAGAAGATGTTCTTGATAGCGGTTATACAATGAAAAATCTAATTCGATATCTCGAAGAAAGAAATCCAAAATCAATTAAAATTGCTACATTTGTTGACAAACCTGCAAGGCGCAAGGAAAATGTGACAACAGACTACTGCGGTGTTGTTATGGAAGATGATTTATTTATTGTCGGATATGGACTTGACTATGCGCAAAAATACAGAAACCTTCCATATATCGGTGCACTGAAAAAAGAAATCTACTCTTAATTATTAACATATGCAAGGAGGCGTTCGTTTTGAAAAAACATTTCAGGGGTATAGCAGTATATATAGTTCTTCTTATTGCTATTTTTGCAATATACTCTTTTATGAGCTATGATGCCGCACCCGCAACAATCAGTTTTTCCGAACTGGTTCAACAAATTGAAGACGGAAATGTAAAAGAAATTAAAATTATAGAAGACAGAGCCGAAATCAAGCTTATTAAAGGTAAAATCACAAATGTAACCTGTGAAATTCAGTCAAGTGCTCTTCTCAATGCAGTTTCCGGCGATTCGCTGTCAAAGCAAATAAAAGCAGGAACACTAAAGATGGATATTCAGCGTCCCGCAGAACCGCCATGGTGGGTTACAATGCTCCCCTCTTTTGTGATTTTCATAGTTTTTATTTGCTTCTGGATATTCTTTATAAAGCAGTCCAAAGGCGGCGGTCAAGGCGGAATGAACTTTGGAAAAAGCCGTGCAAGAATGCATATAAGTGATAAAGACAAGGTTACATTTGATGATGTGGCAGGTGCCGACATAGAAAAAGGCGAACTGCAGGAAATTGTTGAATTTCTTAAATCATCGCAAAAATTCAGTGCTCTCGGTGCAAAAATACCAAGAGGTGTGCTTCTCGTAGGACCTCCGGGAACAGGTAAGACACTTCTTGCAAAGGCTGTTGCAGGCGAAGCAGGTGTCCCCTTCTTCTCAATAAGCGGTTCAGACTTTGTGGAAATGTTTGTCGGTGTGGGTGCTTCAAGAGTAAGAGACCTTTTTGAACAGGCAAAAAAGAATAGCCCAAGCATTGTCTTTATAGATGAAATTGATGCTGTAGGCCGTCAAAGAGGCGCAGGTCTTGGCGGCGGACATGACGAAAGAGAGCAAACGCTCAATCAACTCCTTGTAGAAATGGATGGTTTCTCAGCTAATCAAGGCGTTATAGTGATAGCAGCTACAAACCGTCCTGATATACTCGATAATGCACTTTTAAGACCCGGAAGATTTGACAGACAAGTAGCGGTTACTGCACCCGGTATGCAAGGAAGAGAGGATATTCTCAAGGTTCATGCAAGAAACAAACCTCTTGCAAAAGATGTTGACCTTAAGGTTGTTGCAAAGACAACAGCAGGATTTACCGGTGCAGACCTTGCAAACCTGCTCAACGAGGCCGCTCTTCTTGCCGCAAGGAGAAACAGAACAGCAATTACAAATAGTGACATTGATGATGCCATGATAAAGGTTGTTGTCGGAACAGAAAAGAAAGGCAGACAGATGAGCGAAAAAGAAAAGAAGCTCACTGCCTACCATGAAGCAGGTCATGCAATAATTTCAAAGCTTCTTCCCGATAATGACCCTGTACATCAGGTCTCCATTATACCCAGAGGTCTTGCAGGAGGATATACAATGTATCGGCCTGTTGAAGACAAATATTATACAACCAAGGGCGAAATGTACAATGATATCATAGGTCTTCTTGGCGGAAGGGCTGCAGAAAAAATCATTCTTGACGATATCAGCTCAGGTGCATCAAATGATATAGAGAGAGCCTCCAAGATTGCAAGACAGATGGTAACAAAGTATGGTATGAGTGATGCTATCGGTCCCATCAACTACGGCAACAGTAACGACGAAGTGTTTATAGGAAGAGACTTTGTACAATCCAAAAACTTCAGTGAAAAAATCTCTGCAGAGATTGACGATGAGGTAAGAAAAATCATCAACGATTGTTATGAAAAGTGCCTCTCGCTTATAAAAAATAATATTGATAGATTAGAAAATGTTGCCTCTGCATTGCTGGAGAGAGAGCAGATAACAGGAGAAGAATTCGAAATAGTATTTGACGGCGGTGAGCTTCCCGAATTAATATCAGAAAGCAAAGAGGATATTAACGAAGTACCAACGGCAGAAACTACTGAAGAAATC
>JAZREC010000288.1:0-1947 GCA_045660605.1 Clostridia bacterium | reverse complement strand
CGTATGCCAACGCATATCGGCACGCCGACACACATCTACGCTTTAACAGACACACCTGTTGCCTGCTGTTAATATTATTATACTCAAAAAAATAAAATATGTCAATAGATCATATGGCTAAAATATGCAGTATTGACCTTTGAAATATATAGTGGTATAATTATTGGTATAATTAAGTAATATAATTATCAAAACATTTAATATGATTTACATGAGGTGAATCAAAGTGAAAATTATAATCGTAGGAATTGGAAAAATAGGACATAAGCTTGCTGAGCTTCTGAGCACAGAAGAAAACCACGAGGTTACTGCCGTAGATATTTGTGCAGAGACCATAAGGACGGTTGCCAACGAATATGACATCATGGGAATTGTCGGAAGCGGTATGAATGTAGAGGTGCTTGAGGAAGCAGGGGTCAGGGAAGCAGACCTTCTCATAGCATGTACGGGAAGCGACGAGACAAATCTTCTTACCTGTCTTATTGCCAAAAAATCAGGAAGTCTCGAGACCATATCCAGAGTGCGTAAGCCTGAGCTGAGCAGAGAGCTTAGCCTTATAAAAGACGATCTGGGTCTTGCCATGCTCATAAATTCCCAAAGAGCCGCCGCAAGAGAAATCGCAAGGGTACTCAGATTTCCGTCTGCCATACAGATAGATACTTTCTCAAAGGGCAGGGTAGAAATACTCAAATTCCGCATACAGCAGGGCTCTCCGCTTTGCGATATTATGGTTTCGGACATCGTACCAAAGCTTAATTGCGACATCCTCATATGCGGTGTAGAGAGGGGCGAGGAAACCTATATCCCCGGCGGTAACTTCTGTCTCAGGGCAGGGGATCTTGTGAGCTTTGTTGCAACTCCCGCCAACGCAACGGACTTCTTCCGCACAATAGGTATCAAGACAAACAGCGTTAAGGATACCCTTATAATCGGCGGAGGAGACATTTCATATTACCTTGCAACAATTCTTATACAGGCGGGAATTAAGGTCAAAATCATAGAAAAGAATACCGCAAGGTGCGAGGAGCTTTCGCTTCTTCTTCCCAAGGCGGATATAATAAACGGCGACGGCACCGATACAGACCTTCTGGAAGAGGAGGGCATATCCAGATATGAGTCGGTGGTTTCGCTTACCAATATAGATGAAGAAAATATAATGCTGTCGCTCTATGCTGCAACCAAAACAAGCGGTAAGCGTGTAACCAAGATTAAGCGTGCAGGATATGACAATGTAATAGGCGGTCTTGGACTTGATTCCATTATCAATCCCAATACCGTTGCGGCTGAGAATATTGTCCGCTTTGTGCGCGCCAAGGAAAACAGTCTCAGCGGAAGCATGGAGACCATGCATCTTATACTCGATGACAAGGCAGAGGCATTGGAATTCCATGTAAAAGAGGGAAATCCCATAGCAAATAAAACTCTCCTTGAGCTTCCTTTAAGAGAAAATGTCCTTATTGCATCAATAATGCGAGGGGGCAAGATTATCACTCCCCGAGGAAAAGACAGTATACTTCCGGGGGATTCTGTTATCGTTGTTACAACAAGACACGGTGTCAAGGACATCAAGGAGTTTTTGAAGTAGGTGTAAAGTATGAATTGGAAGATGGTTACCCATACACTCGGCAGAGTAATATGCTTTGAGGCAGTATGTATGCTCTTGTCTCTTATATGCTCTGTTCTTATGAAAGACGGAATGTATCATGTATTTCCTATATCCATAGGTGTTTGTCTTGTCTTTGGCATACCCATGTCTCTTGTCAGGCCTAAAGAAAAGAAGTTTTATGCCAGAGACGGCTTCGTGGCGGTTGCTCTGAGCTGGATTTTCCTCAGTATTCTCGGTGCGGTTCCGTTTGTAGTTTCGGGATATATACCGAATTTTATCGATGCGCTTTTTGAAACCGTATCAGGCTTTACAACAACGGGTGCATCTATACTTACCGATGT
>JAZREC010000287.1:0-5001 GCA_045660605.1 Clostridia bacterium | reverse complement strand
TACGCTCGAGAAATATTTTAAAAGCTCTACAAAATCATTATTATCATTCATTGCTATGATATTTTCGGCCTCCGTCTCGGCCTCCGTCAAAACCCGTTCCGAAATATCCCTGCACATAAACAGGTAAAACCCATGAGGATTTATCATTCCGTTAACCTTAAGGTACACATACATTCTTCCCGAAAGCTCGGATATAAACTCTTTTTCTGTCACCTTGGTGCATATTACCCTGTATTCATCTGAATTAAAACAGTTATAGCTCCTATGCAAAAAAGACATTATCTGTGTCTTTATATAATTTTCCGAAACATATTTTGACAGCTCACAGCATATGCTGTAAAGCTCGCCGTCATCGGCATCCGTCTCCATCTCCAGAGCGTCATCGGACTTAAGGACACTGTGATGTATACCGCTTTGCTTTGCAAAGTCCAAAATCCTGTCTGCACCCCCACGGACATCTTCTGTAAAAACAATACGCTTACACAACATTCTCACAACCTTTAATTATTTTCGGGAATATTATGTGTATTATTTTCGGTATTTACTCAAAAGTAAAAGCTGAACCGTAGTCAAAAAGCTCTCCATCGCAAAGAGATACAATTTTCGTACCTCTGACCTTGCAAAACGAGTGTATATTACTGTAATCGGGGTGTGTGGATATATCACCGAAAAAGTATACGGTATTATCGCAAAAGAATGATGCTCCGCCTATAAATCCGTATTCATAAGGCTCAAGCACTATATTTTTATTTGATATCAAAAGAGCGTCCAGACCATTTTCCTGTGCTCTGTCGCAAATGGCTTTGTCTGCCGTTATTATGGCATTTTGACCGACGGCAGAAATACTGCATCCGCTGTATCCCTGAGATACATTTACAAAATTTCTGCCCTTAAGCTTCTCCGTTACAACCCCGTCTGTATACCTGAAATTATGAAAAACATTATTTCCGACTACCTTGATATTATATGCTATATCCCAAGGGTAGTTACCTTGTGTTTTTGTATTTCCCGAAAAGACATTTACCAATGAATTCTTAAATATTCCGTCATAATACTCTTTAAGCTCAGGGTCACAGACTGCAATACCGTCAAAAAACGAAATCTGCATATCGGGATGCGTATTGACGGGTTCGGGCAGATTGGGGTTTATCGGTGCTTTGTATACATCAAAGCCATGGATTTTAAGAGCTTTAATAATTTCGGGTTTTGTCATGCTGTTAACTATTATTTTCAAAACATTCACCTCCAAAGAGGATAAAACATAATATACTAACAACGGGGCAGAAAAATTCCACCGAAGGTGCCGTTTTTCCCGCCCCGATTATATAGGCACTATGCGGTAGGCTTTACCCCCGCACAGTGCCACTTTATTAAAAATCAATATTTACAAATTCTGTAAGAACCTTGACTGCACCGTCTAAATCCTTTTTGCTCACACATTCTGAGGGTGTATGAATATATCTTGTCGGGATTGATATTGCTCCCGTCATAACACCTGTTCCCGAAGTATGAATAGCTCCTGCATCTGTGCCACCGAATGTAAGAACCTCGCTTTGCAAATTTACATGAGCCTTCTGTGCGGACTGCTTAAGAGCATCGTTTACTGTCTTATGTGTTATTATGGAATTATCCATGTACTTGATACATGGTCCCTCTCCCATCTTTACAGCCATTCTTCTGCACTCAGGTGTATCGCCGGTATCGGTAACATCTATTGCAAGTGCTATCTCGGGGCATATGGCATTGGTTACCGCCTTTGCTCCCCTTAGTCCCAATTCCTCCTGTACAGAAAACACAAAATACAGGTCATTTTTGGTCTCCTTCAAAGCCTCCATTGTTTTTATAAGCACCCATACTCCTGCTCTGTTATCCATTGCCTTTGATACAGCAAGGTCTCCCATTGCAGAAAACGAGCCTACAAAAACTGCACTGTCTCCTACTGACACCATTTTTTCTGCTTCCTTGGCACTTGAAGCACCGATATCTATATACATTTTGCTTATATCAAATTCTTTTTTGAGGTCTGTCTTTTCCTCGTAAGCAACAACGCCTGTTACACCGTTTGCAAAAACCACTCTCTGATAAAGTGCACAGTAAGGCATAACTCCGCCAAGGGACGAAAATCTGAGATATCCCTTGTCATCAATATAATTTACAATAAGTCCTATCTCATCCATGTGTGCGGCAAGCATTATTTTCTTTCCGTTGCCTTTTTTGTGTGCTATGAGATTGCCCAGATTGTCGGAATATACTTCGTCAGCTAAGGAAGTAACTGTCTGCTGTATAAGTTGTCTTATTGCACCCTCATTTCCCGCAGGTGCGTATGCTTGAGTTAATTTTCTCAGTAATTCCATTTTGACCCCCATTATTATTCAAAAAGCGGTGTGGAAAAATATCTTTCTGCAGTATCGGGAAGAACAGTAACTACCGTCTTTCCCTTTCCGAGCTTTTCGGCAAGCTTGATTGCCGCCGCTACATTGGTTCCGCTCGAAATACCGCAAAGAATACCCTCCATAGATGCTAATCTTTTTGAGGTATTTATCGCCTCTTCATCATTGATAATACATATATCATTATAAATGTCCTGATTAAGAATTTCGGGAATAAGTCCGTCTCCTATACCCATCTGCAGATGCGTTCCTATTGAACCGCCCGAAAGTATTGCCGCATGTTCGGGTTCCACTGCCCAGATTTCTATATCGGGGTTGTATTTTTTAAGTGTCTCGCCTATGCCTGTTATTGTACCTCCCGTACCTATGCCCGAGCAAAAGCCGTGTATAGGTCCGTCTACCTGTTCTATGATTTCCATTCCCGTTTTTTCTCTTTGTATTTCGGGATTGGCAGGATTTTCGAACTGTTGCGGAACATACACATGGGGGTCTTCTTCCTGCATACGAAGTGCAATTCTAAGGCACTCGTCTATGCATGCACCGATGTTTCCTGCATCATGCACCAATATAACCTCTGCTCCGTAGTGGTTTACGAGCTTGCGTCTTTCTTCGCTTACGGAATCGGGCATAATAATCTTGGTTTTGTAGCCGAACACAGCACCTACAAGTGCAAGACCTATCCCCTGATTTCCGCTTGTGGGTTCTACAATAATGGTATCCTTATTTATAATACCCTTTGCCTCTGCATCCTTTATCATATTATACGCAGTCCTTGTCTTGATGGAGCCTCCTACATTAAGACCCTCAAACTTGACAAAAATCTGAGCGCTGTTTTCCTTGGGAAGTTTATTGAGTTTTATCATAGGTGTATTGCCCATTGCCTCCAAAATATTATTAAAAACCATATATTCTGCCTCCGAACTAACAATGCGGTAAATTATTTCTGCCGTACTAACAATATATGATACATAATAACATTTTTGACATACTTTGTCAAATATAAGAAAACCTGCTAATACAAATTCCTCATCCTCCATAAAGGGTTCCGTTCGATTTGGAATTCATAAGCAGGCTTTTCTCTAGTATTATATATCTTTTTTAAGTTTTTTATTCAATCAATTTATTGCTATCTCGGATGTGAGGGGCATAATCTGTACATATGTATTACCGGGGTTGAGCTTAAGCTCGCTTCCGTCCATATACTTATAGACCGTTTTGCCTGTTCTCTCTTCCTTTGACCATGTTATTTCCCGCACAGCTCCGTTTGTCACATAGTAACCGTTTCCGCTTCCTATATTGACTATATCCTGTCTTCCTTTATTTTCGCCGTCTGCGAGGTCATAATTTCTTACTGAATAAATTATTATATTCTTTGCAGTAAGTGCATTCCCTGTCTGTGACATATGCTCCCTTGAGCCTATATAACGGGTATAGGTTTTTGTATCGGGATTATATTTGTATGTAACCTTATACATTGTAGAATACGGAAGTACAATTTCTGTTGCACTTGTCCCGTCTTTTATATCTGTATCAGTATCATTGTATGCGGTATGTGTTTTTTCTGTTTTTGAGCGGTAATTCTTTTTATCCGTTCCGTACTCGTATACCTTATTTAAGTCGGTATAAAGGTTGTGCCATGATTTATCATATGTATAATCTCTGTAGAAGTGTGAGCCGTCATTACCAAGAATTCCGTTAATATTATTTACACCGAGTGAGGATATATCCGCCTGTGCTCTGGGGCTCCAGCCTGCATGACAGTATATTGCGTCGTGCTCAAGTGCGTAATCCAGAAAATAGTGTCTGGAGGAACGAACGGGGCCGACTTTTTCTATCTTTGACGCATCCTTAAACAAAGCCATGATACGGCTTGCTCCGCCCTCAACTATAATCTCATACAGCATATAGGCATCCTCAAGTCCTATCTGCGGTCTCGATGACGCGCCGTCATTGTCAATCATATCAGCAATCGGTCTTGTATCCTTTTCCATCATCAGTACAAAGTCGTCCTTCTTTACTTCGGGTTCCTTGGGTTTGGTAACTGCAGGCTTTGAATCGGGGTTTTCGGTAACTTCTTTTTTGCCGCATCCGGCGCAAGCAATGATGCCGATTATAAGTATAAGTGAAACTAGCTTTTTCATATGTACCTCCATGCATTTTTTCTTAATTGTACTACCGCAAAGAACTATTTGTCAATTAATATCCGTTTTTGTGATATAATTGTAAAGAGAAATATTTTTTGATTTCTTTTACTTGACTATATGGTTTTTTTTGTGTATAATATATTGGTATTCGCTGGTGTGGCTCAGTCGGTAGAGCAGCTGATTCGTAATCAGCAGATCGTCGGTTCAAGTCCGATCACCAGCTCCAAAAAGACCGTCAGTTTCGTGTGCGAAATTGACGTTCTTTTCAACTAACTAATCACATCCATAATCAAATCAGGATTAGCGTCCGAATATTCTATTTCCGAAGAATACATTACTGCAATATCAATAAGGTCTTTTATTCCCTTTGAGCCCCTCGCTTTATATAATGCAGATATAAGGGCACAGCTTACATAAGCAAAGCCTATCCTTTCATAAGCTTCGTCATATAAAGCTGTAACATGCCT
>JAZREC010000286.1:0-5087 GCA_045660605.1 Clostridia bacterium | reverse complement strand
GTTAAAAAAATGTTAAAAAATTTTTAAAAAATTTACAAAAACCTATGGAAATTTGATTTTTTATGTGTTATAATGTGTCTTGTAAGATTTTTTTCATTATTATTTGAACATATAAAAACATAACTAATGCTATAAAGAAGCAGGAGATTTACTTAAGGAGGAAATTTGTTATGAATTTGGAAAGTGCCAACGCAGTTGTAGGGGCTAACATGAAGGTCATTGGTGTAGGCGGCGGCGGTAACAATGCCGTTAACCGTATGATAGATGACGGACTTAAGGGTGTAGAATTTATTGCTATTAACACAGACAAGCAGGTTCTTTTCGGCGACAGCGGTTCTAAGGCAGGCCACAAAATCCAGATAGGCGAAAAGCTTACCAAGGGTCTCGGTGCAGGAGCAAAGCCCGAAATCGGACAGAAAGCCGCAGAAGAAAGCCGTGAGGAAATCAAGCAGTCCATTCAGGAAGCAAACATGGTATTCGTTACTGCAGGTATGGGCGGCGGAACAGGTACAGGTGCCGCACCTGTAGTTGCATCAATTGCTAAGGAAATGGGAATACTTACCGTAGGTGTGGTAACAAAGCCTTTCAGATTTGAAGGTAAGAAGAGAATGCAGCAGGCAGAAGACGGTGTAGACAGCCTTAAGGACAGCGTTGATGCACTCGTTGTAATCCCCAATGACAAGCTTCTTGAAATCTGCGACAAGAAGACTACAATGCAGGAAGCATTCAAGATGGCTGACGATGTACTCAGCCAGGGTGTAAAGGGTATATCCGACCTTATCACATCCCCCGGATACATCAACCTTGACTTTGCAGATATCCAGTCCGTAATGCGCAATACAGGTGTATGCCACATGGGTATAGGCAGAGCAACAGGCGAAAACAGAGCAGAAGATGCAGTTAAGATGGCTATAAACAGTCCTCTTCTCGAAACAACAATTGACGGTGCAACAAAGGTTGTATTAAATATTTCCGGAAGTGCAGACTTAGGTCTTATGGAAATTGAGCAGGCATCCGAGCTTGTACATCAGCTTGTATCTGACGAGGCTGATATCATATTCGGTACATCCATTGACCCGTCACTTGGCGAAGAAGTTGTTATTACAATCGTTGCAACAGGCTTTGAAGGAAGTAAGGGTATAGCTTCCGCGGAGGAATCACAGGGTGCCGCATCCATATTCGGTGCTATGGGCTCAAGCTCCAAGTTTGATGTTGATGATGTTGTAATCCCCACATTTCTTAACAGACCCATCGAGTAATTTTTTCATCAATTGAGGTAAATAAATATGAAATGTCCCTATTGTGAATATCTGGAGAGCAAGGTAATAGACACAAGACCTGTTGAGGACGGTTCATCTGTCCGCCGACGCAGAGAGTGTCTCAAATGCGAGAGAAGATTTACAACCTATGAGCAGGTAGAATCCGTGCCTCTTGTTGTTATGAAAAAGGACGGCAAGAGACAGGTGTATAACCGCCAGAAGCTTATGAACGGTATTCTGCGTGCCTGCGAAAAAACTCCGGTAAGCTACACAGAGATAGAAAAGGCTGTTGTTGAAATAGAGACAGCACTTAATAATAAGCTTGACAGAGAGGTTTCTTCTACCGAGATAGGAGAACTTGTAATGGACAAGCTCAAATCTATGAACGATATAGCGTATGTTCGCTTTGCATCTGTATACAGAGAATTCAAGGATGTAAATACATTCCTTGATGAGCTTAACAGCATGCTTCATCAAAAGGATAAATAATATGAATATAGGAAATATAACATTGGACAAATGCATATTTCTTGCACCAATGGCAGGGGTTACAGACCTGCCATTTCGTGTTATATGCAAAGAATTCGGCGCAGGGCTTGTATATTCGGAGATGGTAAGCTCCAAGGCAATGCACTATAATGACAGAAAAACAATGGAGCTTCTCAAAACAACAGAGGAGGAGGCTCCTCTTGCCGTGCAGATTTTCGGACATGAGCCCGATATTATGGCAGAAAGTGTTCCAAAGGCACTTAGCACAGGAGCAAAAATACTTGATATAAATATGGGATGCCCCGCACCAAAGGTTGCCAATAACGGTGACGGAAGCTCACTTCTTAAAAACCCTGAGCTGATAGGGGAGATAGTAAGGAGCGTAAAGGCGGTATCAAAAGCTCCCGTAACATGCAAAATCAGAATAGGCTTTGATGATGTTGCGGATGTTGTAAGCATTGCCCGCAAAATAGAGGATAGCGGTGCTGATGCAATATGCGTGCATCCCCGAACAAGAGCAATGTATTACAGCGGAAATGCCGACTGGTCATATATAAAGCTGGTCAAGGATGCGGTAAGTATTCCCGTTATAGGAAACGGCGATATACGAAACGGCGAAGATGCTCTAAGGATGATAGACAAAACAAACTGCGATGCAATAATGATAGGCAGGGGAGCAAGAGGAAACCCCTTTATATTTACAGAGATTGTATGCGCACTTGAGGGCAGAAATTACACTCCTCCCACAGCAGAGGAAAGAATATCAACTCTTTTAAGACAGATAGATATGTTAGTTGACTTAAAGGGCGAGTATATAGGCGTGCGCGAGGCACGAAAGCATGTGGCGTGGTATATAAAGAATATGAAGGACAGCGCCTCAATGCGAAGCAAAGTATGTACTATAGAAAGCTATGAAGAGCTTAAAGAGGTACTTACAAAATACGGAGAAATGCAGACGGAGGGATAGGATGAAAAACAGAATTCTTATACCTGTTGCAGTTTTGGTTTTTGCTCTGCTTGCTGTTCTTGTTTTTTTGTGTGTTCTAGGCGGAGATGCGGATATAGTTACAGTTAATAAGGACGGGAAGACGCTTAAGGTAATAAAGCTTTCCGACACAAAACAGCCATACACCGTGGAACTCCAAGGTAATACCCTCTTTGTAGAGCGTGACGGAGTGAGTATGACCCATGCTGATTGCCCCGATAAGCTGTGTATCAGACAGGGCAAGATAAAGGGCGGTGCAATAATCTGCCTGCCCAATAAGGTTACGGTTGAATTTAAGAAAATTGACGGCGGTGTTGATGCCGTGGCAGGAGCCAGATAATTATGAAGCTATCAGAACTTACCCGATGTGCACTTTTTGCATCGGTTGCACTTATAATATACTCGGTAGAGTCACTTGTCGGACCGATTATTCCCATACCGGGCTTTCGTATAGGACTTTCCAATTTAGTTACCCTTTCGGCACTTTATATACTCGGGCTTAAACAAGCACTTTTTATTCTGGCTGTAAGGATAATTCTCGGAAATATGCTTACAGGGCAGATGATGTCTTTTGTATACAGTCTTTGCGGAGGGGCACTGAGCTTTGGGATTACGGCAATGATTAAAAGGTTCTTCCCCCAAAATACTATATGGGCACTGGGTATTATCGGTGCGGTTTTACATACGGCAGGGCAGATAGCTTGTGCTTGCGTACTTTTTGACAGTAATGCCTTTATATACTACGGAATATTCCTTACACTTCTTTCGTTTGTGAGCGGTGTATTTACGGGGCTTTGCGCACAGTTTGCAGTAAAACAGTTTGACAGAATACAATGAATTTTACGGAAAAATTTGCAAAAACTCTTGAATTCCTACTAAACCTATGGTATTATTATGAAAAAGGGGTGTTTGCAAATGAAGATATCTACAAAAGGACGGTATGCACTTAGAGTTCTTGTTGATTTGGCAGAAAATGCAGGAGAAAATTTTGTATCTCTTAAGGATATTGCAGATAGACAGGGTATATCAAAGAAATACCTTGAGCACATTATACCTCCTCTCAATTCCGCAGGCTTTCTTATAACAGTAAGAGGCTTTCAGGGCGGATATAAGCTAAGCAAGGAACCCTCCGAATATACGGTGGGCGATATACTAAGGGTTACAGAGGGCAGACTTTCGCCCGTAGCATGCCTTGATACCGATGTTAATTATTGCGAAAGAAGCGGAAATTGCGAAACGCTTTTTGTATGGCAGGGACTTATGGATGTTATCGAGGAGTATCTTGACTCTATAACACTTTCTGATATCATAAGACGAAAGAGCCGTAGTAATAATGATTATGTACTTCTGTGAATAAAAAGGGTATATTTGGTGATTTAACGATGAATAAATTTAATAATGGTGAGATAGTAATATATCAGGGTAAAGACGGTTTAACAAAAATAGATGTCAAAATGGAAAATGAAACAGTCTGGCTCACATTAGACCAAATGGCAACCCTTTTTGACCGCAATAAGTCCACCATTTCAAGACACATCAAAAACATCTTTGAAGAGGGTGAACTTATGCAGGATTCAGTTGTTGCAAATTTTGCAACAACTGCCTCAGACGGCAAAATATATCAGGTTGATTACTATAATCTTGATGTTATTATATCTGTCGGATATCGTGTAAAATCCATAGTTGGTACACATTTTCGTCAGTGGGCAACACAGCGAATTAAGGAATATATGATAAAAGGCTTTGCAATGGATGATGAGCGCCTGAAAAACTTAGGTGGCGGAAACTATTGGAAGGAGCTTCTTGACAGAATCAGGGATATTCGTTCCTCTGAAAAAGTTCTTTATCGTCAGGTGCTTGACCTATATGCAACAAGTGTTGACTATGATCCCAAAAGTTTGGAATCAATAACCTTTTTCAAAATTGTACAGAATAAATTGCATTTTGCAGCACATGGACACACCGCTGCCGAGGTGATTTTTGAACGAGCAGATAGCGAAAAACCATTTATGGGATTAACCTCATTTACCGGCGATATACCTACTGCAAAGGATGTAAAGATCGCAAAGAACTACCTTGAAGAAGACGAATTAAAGGTACTTAATAACTTAGTTTCGGGATATTTTGATTTTGCGGAAATACAGGCTATGAGAAAAAGACCGATGTATATGTCAGATTACATAATTCAGCTTGACAATATTCTAGGTTCAGCAGGAGAAAAACTTTTGACAGATTCAGGTAGGATTAGTCATGAACAAGCTATGGAAAAGGCAATGGTTGAATACAGAAAATATCAGAATAAGACATTGAATGGGGTTGAAAAGGCTTATCTTGAAACAATAAGGATGCTTGGC
>JAZREC010000285.1:0-1411 GCA_045660605.1 Clostridia bacterium | reverse complement strand
AGTCTTAATGACATAACCTCAATAGGCATGGGCTGTCCCGGAAGCGTCGATGACAAAAACGGTGTTGTCACATATGGCAACAATATAAACCTAAAAAACGCACCCCTTTGCACAGAGGTAAGAAAGCATATAGACAAGGATATCTATATAAGCAATGATGCCAACTGTGCGGCGCTTGGAGAGTTCTTTGCACTTGCGGATAAATCTGTTACGGATTTTGCCGCAATTACTCTCGGTACGGGAGTAGGCGGAGGCATAATAATAAACGGCAGGATTTTTGCAGGGTATAACGGTGCAGGAGCGGAAATAGGACACACAGTTCTTGTTTCGGGCGGAGAGAGTTGTACCTGCGGAAGAAAGGGCTGTCTTGAGGCATATGCGTCTGCAACGGCACTTATCCGCGATGCAGAGCGTGCGGCAAAGGCAAACCCGACCTCGCACCTTTCCCGCCTTATAGAAGAAAACGGCGGAAAAGCAAACGGTAAAATTCCGTGGGATGCCATGGATATGGGAGACGGCATTGCAAAAGAGGTTATTGACCGCTATGTTTTGTATGTGGCAGAGGGTGTTGTTGATATCATCAACAGCTTCCGTCCTCAGGTTGTTGCCATAGGCGGAGGAATATGCAGACAGGGAGACAGACTTTTAGAGCCAATAAAGGCGTATGTGGCAAAGTATGCATACGGTGCAGAATATGTCGAGCCGCCAAAGGTTGTAATCGCAAAGCTTGGCAATGATGCAGGCATAATCGGTGCGGCATTTCTTGGCAGACAGAATATATAATGGGAGTTGCTTAAAATAGATATTTTAAATTTAATTAAAGGTATTTTGCCAAACGATTGTATTTACATTGATGAACCAATGGGACTTCATGTGAGCTTCCGTACGGGAGGATGTGCAAAATATTTTGTAACACCGACAAGTGCCGACGAGATTTTGCAGCTTGTGTCGGCACTTAAAAAAGAAAATATCAGATATACCGTCATAGGTAACGGCTCAAACCTTCTTGTGTCGGATGCGGGATATGACGGAGTGATAATTGAGATAGGAAAGAAGATGTCGGATATTTCCGTGGACGGAGAAACCATATCCGCAATGGCGGGTGCACTTCTTTCACGAATTGCGTCTGTTGCTCTTAATAATTCTCTTACAGGATTTGAATTTGCATCGGGTATCCCCGGAAGTCTCGGCGGTGCGGTTGTGATGAATGCAGGAGCTTATGGCGGAGAAATCAAGGATGTGGTCTTTGAGACATCATATATAGACAAAACAGGTGAGATAAAAACCATCACAGGAGATATGCACGGCTTTGGTTACCGCAAGAGTATATTTACCAAGGACGATATAATATTGTCTTCAAAAATCAAGCTCTCAAAGGGCAATAAGGATGATATCAAGGCACTATGCGATG
>JAZREC010000284.1:0-3800 GCA_045660605.1 Clostridia bacterium | reverse complement strand
GGGATTTTGGGATGTGGCAAAGCACTCCGAAATGCCGTTTGTTGCATCGCACTCCAACGCAAAGAAAATATGCAATCACCCAAGAAACCTCTCGGATGAACAAATAAAGGAAATTATATCCCGAAAAGGTGTTATAGGAATAAACCTTTATGACAGCTTTTTGTCCGATGACGGAAATTCGGATATAAATAAGGTGATAGAGCACATAGAACATATAATGTCTCTTGGCGGAGAGAATTCAATAGGTATAGGTACGGATTTTGACGGAATTTCAAAATCCGCAAAAGGTCTCGAAAATGTATCTTGTCTCACCAAGCTTGCAAATGAGCTTAGTATACTCGGCTACAGCGAAGAGCAGATTGACAAGATTATGTATTGTAACTTTGAGAGACTGTTTATGGAGTGTATTTACTAAAACAATGGGGTTGTTAAAAACAAAGTTTTTAACAACCCCATTGTTTTATTCTTCTGTTTTTGCTATTTCTATTCCAAGCTCGTCGAGCTGTTTAACCTCAACAACATCTGGTGCACCGCTCATAAGCTCCGATGCATTCTGAACCTTGGGGAATGCGATTACATCTCTTATGGAGTCGCAACCGTCCATGAGCATTATCATTCGGTCAAAGCCGTATGCCATTCCGCCATGGGGAGGTGTGCCGTATTTGAGTGCTTCCATAAGGAAACCAAATCTCTGCCATGCATCCTCCTTGCTGAAGCCAAGAATACCAAACATCTTTTCCTGAAGCTCGGAGTTGTATATTCTTATACTTCCTCCGCCAAGCTCCACACCGTTTAATATGATGTCATATGCCTTTGCATTAACTTTTGCGGGGTCGGTATCAAGAAGCTCAAGGTCTTCATCCTTGGGTGAGGTAAAGGGATGGTGCTTAGCAACATATCTGTTCTCTTCCTCGTCAAATTCAAGAAGCGGGAAGTCTGTAACCCAAAGGAAGTTAAATTTGTTTTCGTCTATGAGACCGTAGGTCTTTGCAATCTCAATTCTGAGTGCTCCGAGTGATGCAAATACTGTATCTGCCTTATCTGCTATGATAAATATTACATCGTTTTCCTTAGCATTTGTCTTAGCCAAAATTGAGTTCATCTCATCTTCTGTAAGGAACTTGGATATGGGCGACTGTATGCCGTCGGGATTGATTTTAATCCACGCGAGAGCCTTTGCCTTATATGTCTTTACAAACTCGCCAAGAGCATCTATCTTCTTTCTTGTGAGCTTGTCTCCAAGGTTTTCCGCATTGATTGCCCTTACTGTACCGCCTGATGCAAGGACATCGGTAAACACCTTGAATTCGCAATTCTCCACACATTCGGATATATCCTTAAGCTCAAGACCGAATCTTGTGTCAGGCTTGTCCGAACCGAAGCGGTCCATAGCCTCGCTGTAGGGCATTCTCTTGAACGGAAGCTCCAAATCTATACCCTTTATTTCCTTGAATATCCTCTGGAGAAGTCTCTCGTTAACCTCGATAACATCATCCATGTCAACAAAGGACATCTCTATATCTATCTGTGTGAATTCGGGCTGACGGTCAGCTCGAAGGTCCTCGTCACGGAAGCACTTTACTATCTGGTAGTATCTGTCCATACCCGATATCATAAGAAGCTGTTTGTAAAGCTGAGGCGACTGCGGAAGTGCATAGAACTTGCCGTTGTGCACACGGCTGGGTACAAGATAGTCTCTTGCTCCCTCAGGTGTGCTCTTGTTGAGCATGGGGGTCTCTATCTCTATAAAGCCGTTTTCGTTGTAGAAGTTACGGACTATTCCTGCAACCTTGCTTCTTAAAATAAGTCTTCTCTGCATATCGGGGCGTCTCAAATCAAGGTATCTGTATTTGAGTCTGAGTTCCTCTTTAACATCGCTGTTTTCTACAATATAGAAAGGAGGTGTCTCCGCGGAGTCAAGAATTCTGAGCTCGGAAACTGCTATTTCAAGCTCGCCTGTCTTCATATTCTTATTAACGGAAGAGCGTCTTGATACGATACCCTTTGCCGCAAGAACATATTCGCTTCTTACCTTTGCCGCCTTTTCGCAAAGCTCCTTGTTGTCAGTATCGAACATAAGCTGAATTATGCCCGAGATATCTCTTAAGTTTATAAATATAAGTCCGCCGAGGTCTCTGACCTGATCGGCAAAACCCATTACTATTACCTCTCTGCCTATATCTTCTGCGGTGAGGTTTCCGCACTTGTCTGTTCTTTTGAAATCCGTAATTTTTTCAAACATTGTATTTACCTCCATGTATAATTATATACCATCTTTTATAGCTTCCGCTGTAAGTGCAACCTCTGTTGACTCGCCCGTCTGCATATCTTTGAGCATTATCTTACCGCTTGCTATTTCGTCATCGCCTATTATAACGGAATATCTGCATCCGAGTTTATTTGCCTGTTTCATCTGTGCTTTTACACTTCTTGAGAGCTTGTCATAATCTGAGCTTACTCCCATGGTGCGAAGCTCGTGGACTAGCTTCTGTGCAAAGCGGGCACCCTCATCTCCCATGCTTCCGACAAAGATATCCATTACAGACTCATCTGCAGGCTCAACATTCTGTGCTTCCATGCAGAGGAAAAGTCTTTCCATTCCTATTGCGAAACCGCAACCGGGTGTGTCGGGACCGCCAAGCTGAGCCACAAGACCGTCATAGCGTCCGCCTCCGCATATTGTTGTATTGGAGCTTGCTATATCTGCGGTGATTTCGAATACTGTCTTTGTATAGTAGTCAAGACCTCTTACTATGTCGGGGTCTATCTCATATGCTATGCCCATATTGTCAAGAGATGCTTTTACATTTTCAAAATGCTCACTGCACTCGTCGCAAAGATAATCAATAAGTCTTGGTGCTCCCTCTATTATATCCTTGCACACAGAGGACTTGCAATCTATAATTCTCATAGGATTGCGTTCGAATCTGCCCTTACAGGTTTCGCAAAGACTGTCGTAATTGTCTTTTAAGAACTCCTTGAGCCTGTCATTATACGCCTTTCGGCACTTGGGACAGCCTATGCTGTTGATGCGAAGCGTCAGGTCTTTAAGTCCAAGTCTTTCAAAAAGCATGAGCGCAAGCTCTATAATCTCTGCATCTGCTGTATAGTGCTGTGTACCAAAGTACTCAACCCCGAACTGATGGAACTCTCTCATTCTGCCTGCCTGAGGCTTTTCGTATCTGTAACAGCTTATCTGGTAGTAAAGCTTTGTCGGCTGTGGATTATTAAAAAGTCCGTTTTCTATAAAGCTTCTTGCCGCACCTGCCGTACCCTCAGGTCTTAAGGTGATGCTTCTGCCTCCCTTGTCATCAAAGGTGTACATTTCCTTTTCTACAACATCTGTGGTATCTCCCACACCTCTCGAAAAAAGCTCGGTATGTTCAAAAACAGGTGTTCTTATCTCCTTTACTCCGAAGTCGGCGCAAAGCTTTTTTATAACATTTTCGGCATACTGCCATTTATAAGAAATTTCGGGCAGAATATCCGAGGTGCCCTTTGGTGCCTTGGTAAGCATTATATGTCCCTCCATCATAATTTACTCATACATAATTTATTTTACAAAAAATGAGCGAAAAAGTCAAGACAAAATATCGGTTGACACCAATTAAAAAGAATGTTAGAATAAATTATTCCGTATTGGGAGGTAATTATATTGGGACTTAATGAAGTGCCTTCATCGGCAAGAACACATATATCATTTTTCGGCAGAGGAAACGCAGGCAAAGCGAGGCTTGTAAATGCAGTTACGGGTCAGAACTTAGCTGTTGTGTGCGAGGTCAAAGGAACAACAACAGACG
>JAZREC010000283.1:0-5600 GCA_045660605.1 Clostridia bacterium | reverse complement strand
TATCTGTGTTGTTGAAATTTCAAAAGGAAGCAAGAAAAAATATGAGCTTGATAAAGAAACAGGTTATTTGATACTGGACAGAATTTTGCATACTTCTACTCATTATCCCGCAAATTATGGTTTTATTCCCCGCACTTACGGAGACGACAATGACCCTCTTGATGTTTTGCTTTTGTGTTCTGAGCAAATAGAACCAATGACTTTGGTTAGAGCCTATCCTATCGATGTTATATCAATGATTGATAATAATCATAATGACGAAAAAATTATTGCAATTCCGTTCAGTGATCCCAATTATAATGTCTATAAAGATATCGGTGAATTACCCGAGCATATTTTTGATGAAATGAGACATTTCTTCACTGTTTACAAAAATCTTGAAAATAAAGAAACAGCAGTTAATGAGGTAAGCAACAGGGAAGTATCTGTTGATATAATAAAAAGAGCTATAGATAGTTATGTAGAAAAATTTTGCAAATAATTTTGTTAATCCAAAGAAGACTATATTAACACGCAGAGGGAGGTGCAGACATGACGCAGACAGAGATTATCTCGGGCGAGGTTTCGGGAATTATATATTCAAATGACGAAAACGGCTACAAGGTTATAGAAATACAATGCGATAACAGAAGCCTTATAACAGTCGGATATTTTCATTCCGTTGCCGAGGGCGAGACACTAAAGCTCAGCGGTCAATGGATAAGCCACCCCACATACGGAGATCAGTTCAAAACAGAGCAATTTGAAAAAATCCTTCCCGCTACCCGAGGCTCTATATTAAAATATTTAAGCTCGGGCATAATCAAGGGTATACGCAAGGCAACAGCGTCAAAGCTTGTTGAAAAGTTCGGAGAGGATACCCTTAAGGTTCTGGAGACAGAGCCTCACAGAATTGCGGAGATAAAGGGTATAAGCATGACCAAGGCTCTGAAAATGCAGGAGAGCTATCTTGTTCAGCTTGGTTCAACAACTCTTGTAATGTTTCTGCAGGATTGCGGAATATCCGTCCGCACCTCTGCCCGAATATACAAAAAGTTCGGCTCGTCTGCACTTGATATAATAAAGTCAAACCCCTATATATTATGTGAGGAGATAGACGGCGTAGGCTTCAAAACAGCAGATGATATAGCAAAAAAGCTCAGTATATGCGAAGATAATATAAACAGAGTAAGAGCAGGTATTCTTTATACAATAAGATACAATACTCAGTTCGGACATACCTATCTTCCCAGAGAAATTATAGTTACCGCGTCAGCCTCGCTTCTTGAGGTTGATATAGCCGTTACAGAGGAGGCAACCGACTCTCTCATAAGGGACGGTATGCTTGTTGAGGACGGAACAAATATATATATATATTCGCATTACAAATGCGAAGAATATGTTGCATCCAAGCTTTGCGAGCTTGCCTCATGCAGATATAAATACGAAACATCAAAAATACAAAAACAGCTTGATATAATAGAAAAAAAGCATAAACTCACCTTTGCCGAACTTCAAAGACAAGCCGTAATCAGTGCGACCCAAAACGGAGTAATGGTTATAACAGGCGGTCCCGGAACAGGCAAAACAACAATAATAAATGCAATTATAGATATAATGCAGTCAAACGGACTTACCGTAACACTCACAGCACCTACAGGGCGTGCCGCCAAGAGAATGAGTCAGGTGTGCTCACTTGAGGCAAAAACAATCCATAGACTTCTTGAGGCAAGCTTTCGCGGTGATGAAGAAGAAACAGAATTCATGGTCAATGAGGACTGCCCGATAGACAGCGATGTAATCATAGTAGACGAGATGTCTATGGTAGATATTGTCCTTGCAAGCCATCTTCTTAAGGCCATCCCGCAGGGAACAAGACTTATTATGGTCGGAGATGTCAATCAGCTTCCCTCAGTAGGCCCGGGAAATGTTCTGCGTGATATTATTGCAAGCGGAAGAGTAGAGGTAATCCGTCTTACGCAAATTTTCAGACAGGCACAAAAAAGCCTTATCATAACAAATGCACACGGTATCAATCAGGGTATATATCCTGTGCTTAATGCCAAGGATAAGGACTTCTTTTTTGCCGATGTTCCAAATCCCGCAGACGGAGTACGATACATATCATCTCTTTGCAACGGCAGGATTACAAATGCCTATGGCTTTGAAGCATTTGATATTCAGGTTCTCTCACCTACAAAAAAGGGTATAGCAGGTTCGGTTAATATAAATGAATGTATCCGTGACTCTCTCAATCCGCCGTCCGAGGACAAAAAAGAATACGATTTTGGTTTCCGTCTTTTCCGAGAGGGCGACAAGGTCATGCAAATAAGGAATAATTATGATATAAGGTGGACAAATGTTATGAATACACGCCTTGGAAACGGAGTTTTCAACGGCGATGTCGGAATAATAACATCTATACGAAAGGAATTCAAAACCCTCACCGTCATGTACGATGACAGGCAGGTTGTCTATGATTTCAAGGATATTGCTGATGAATTGGAGCTTGCATATTGCATTACTATACACAAAAGTCAGGGCAGTGAATTCCCTGTAGTGATTATACCTATGTATGATGCACCTCATATGCTTGTTAACAGAAATCTATTGTATACAGGCGTCACAAGAGCAAAATCCCTCGTAATACTTGTCGGTAAGGAGTCTGTAATACGCACCATGGTGGATAACAACAGAGAGGATAAACGATATTCAGGACTTGAAAAGAGGCTTAGAGAATATGAGGCTTAGGAGTATAAGCGAAGCTTTGTGTCAAATAATTCTTGATTTGCTGTATCCAAGACATTGTGCCGTTTGTACACGTGTCATATGGGGCAATGCACCGATAGCAATATGCAGTAATTGTATAGACAAGCCGTTAAAACCCAAGGTTGTCCGCGACAGCAAATACATATTTGATGAGGCACTTGCCGTTATCAAATACGAGGAAGACGCCAAGCATAATATGATAAAATATAAATTCAAGAGTATCAAGTATTATCATAAGGCATATGCTTACCTCATGGATAAAGCGGTTGAAAGCAGACCGTATTACAAGGATGCGATAATGTGCTGTGTTCCGCTGTCTGCAAAGAGAGACAGAGCGTACAGCCAGACAAAAATCATAGCTGAACATCTTGCGGAGATGTGGAACAGCAGATTTGTGCCCGATCTCCTGCTAAGGTGCAGACTTGTAGGACAGCTGAGTAAGATGGATGTTGCAGGCAGAAGGTTTAATATAAAGGACTCACTGGACCTTAACCCCTATTACAATGTGTATGATAAGGATGTAGTTGTTATAGACGATGTATTTACAAGCGGTACTACTGCAAACGAATGTGCAAAGGTACTTAAAATGTACGGTGCAAGAAATGTGTATATTCTCTGCCCGTGTTATGATTGAAAGGTATTTAATATGGCATTACAGGTAGAAAACATAACAAAAACATACGGAACGGATATTATAATACAAAACATATCCCTCACCGCAACAGATAATGAAAAAGTCGGAATAATAGGACCAAACGGTGCAGGAAAGTCAACTCTTCTCAGGATTATTGCAGGAGATTTGACCTGCGACAGCGGAAGAGTGCTGACACCCAAGGATTGCAGAGTAGGATTTTTGCGTCAGGATGCTGTTTTAGAAGAGAACAGTACAATATGGGAGTACATGCTTTCGGCATTTGATGATATCATGGCGCTGGAGAGTGAACTCAGACAACTCGAAGACAGAATGTCTCTCGGAGAAAGTGACCCCGAGCACGAAAAGATTTTGAAATCATACGGAGAAAAAAGCGAATATTTTGAAAAACGCGGAGGCTTTGAGATAAAAACAAGAATAGATACCATCCTTACGGGAATGGGCTTTGACGGCTTTGACAGAAACATGAAAATTGTCAATCTTTCAGGCGGAGAGAAAACCAAGCTTTCCATGGCAAGACTGCTCCTTGAAAAGCCCGATGTTCTTTTGCTTGATGAACCGACAAACCACCTTGATTTCAAAGTCATGCAATGGCTTGAGGGGTATCTCAAAAACTATAAGGGTATAATAGTAACCGTATCTCACGACAGATACTTTCTTGATGCCCTTGTCGATACCGTGTACGAAATAGAAAGAACAACTGCGACAAGATATACAGGAAACTATTCTTCGTACCTTGTACAGAAAAAGCAAAATACCGAAATCGCCTTAAAGCATTATAATGCACAGATGGAAGAGGTCAAAAGGCTTGAGGAATATGTTCAAAAAAATATCGTCCGTGCTTCAACCTCAAAAATGGCAAAGAGCAGACAAAAGATGCTTGACAAAATGGAGCTTCAGGACAAACCCGCCATTTACAGCGATGTTTGCAGGTTTGCGTTTGAGGGAGTTTTCCGCTCATATAATGATGTTCTAAGCGTAAACTCTCTTACACTCAAAATACCCAAGTCATCTGTGATAGAAACCCTCGCTTCGAATATATCCTTTGATATAAAGAGGGGAGAAAAGGTTGCAATAATAGGAGCAAACGGTGTCGGAAAATCCACTCTCTTAAAGACCATACTCGGCAGACACAGCCTCTATGACGGCGAAGTGGAGATAGGAAGAAATACAAAAATCAGCTATTACGATCAGGAACAAAGACAGCTTTCCGACAGCAAAACTGTTTTCGGAGAAATCAGCGACCGCTTTCCGCTTATGGATGAGGTCGATATCCGTACCAAGCTGAGTACAGTTCTGTTTAAGGACGAGGATGTGTTCAAAACCGTCGGAAACTTAAGCGGTGGAGAACGCGCAAGGCTTATGTTTCTTATTATTATGATGGAAAAGCCCAACTTTCTTATACTGGACGAGCCTACCAACCACCTTGACCTTGCGTCCAAGGAGGCTTTGGATACTGCAATTGCAGATTTTGAGGGGACAGTGCTTTTTGTATCGCATGACAGATATTTTCTTAATAAAACGGCAGATGTAATTGTTGAGATGTCTCCAAACGGTGTCAAATCGCATAGGGGTAACTATGACAGCTATGTGTCATTTAATTCTGTTTTGTCAGGCGAAGTATCACAATCATCAAAATCAGACAGCAAGGGTGCAACAGATTATGAAAGTTCAAAGAGATATCAGGCACAGATAAGAAGCCTCAAAAAGAAGATTGAATCCTCGGAGGAGAAGATAAATCTTCTTGAAGAGCAGATAGAAGAATGTAACGAAAAGCTTTGTGAGTGCGGTGCGGATTTTGAAAAGGCAAAGGAATTTTTTGAACGCAGAACCGCTCTGGAAACGGAGCTTGAACAAGTTTATGAAATGTGGAATAATCTAAGCGAAGAGTTGGAACAATTAAATTGAAAAAAATTTTAAAAAAGTGTTGACAATCATCATTTGATATGGTATATTATTAAAGCACCGCAAGTTTGGAAAGTTTGCCAATAAAAAAGTTTGAAAAATTTTCAAAAAAAGTGTTGACAAATATAAAACCTTGTGGTACAATAATCAAGTCGCTTGCGAGAGACGGTGTCTTAAGCGGGACGACACTTGGTCTTTGAAAAATGAACAGCATTAAAAGTAAAATGAGGTTCTCGTTAATGAGAATGTACTTTTGAGTAAACCAAAATGTACTTTTTAACTTTAGTAAATTTCG
>JAZREC010000282.1:0-1561 GCA_045660605.1 Clostridia bacterium | reverse complement strand
AGTAAGAACTGCTCCTGCAAGAACGCCCAGAATGGGGTTTTTGAACATAATAAACAGGTTTTGGAAAGCAGGTACATCGCTCAGACCCGAAACAGCAGAGGACATTGTATCCATGCCAAACATCAAAGTTGCAAAACCAAGCAAGACAGTACCCGTATCCTTTTTCTTACTGGTTTTTCCAAACATCAGCATCGCTGTTCCGATTAGTGCAAGAACCGGCGTGAATGAAGTCGGTTTAAGTAACTGAACAAGCATATTATCGCTGGATATTCCGCCAAGGCTAAGTATCCACGCCGTAACGGTTGTTCCTATATTTGCACCCATTATAACGCCGATAGACTGCCTTAGTGACATTATGCCTGAGTTTACAAAACCGACTACCATAACTGTTGTTGCTGATGAGCTTTGAATAACCGCCGTTACTCCAAGACCTGTAAGAAAGCCTGCTATCTTATTCTTGGTGAGCTTTGCAAGAAGTTTTTTGAGACTCCCTCCTGCCCTTCTTTCCAGAGCATCGCCCATTACACTCATTCCAAAAAGGAACAGACATAATCCGCCGATTAAAGTTAAAACATCAAATACCGTCATTTCGACACCTCTCCAAAATTCATTTTCGTATATTATTATAAAATGAATTTGGCTAAGATGCGGTTAAGATTGATTTTATTCGTCACTTTCGCACATGCGGTAACCGACACCGAGTTCATTTACAATATAGTTGTTTTTTCCCGGTTTGGCGCCGAGCTTCTTCCGTATATTTGCCATATTTACCTGAAGCTTTTTTGTACTGTTCAAATCGTTATAACCCCATATATCGCGAATAATAGAGGTATATGTCATAACCTTTCCCGAATGCTGTGAAAGAAAAGCCATGATATTATACTCCGTTTGCGTAAGGGTTATTTCTGTCTTATCTACAAACACACGCCTTGCATCGTAGTCGATTTCAAGTCCTCCCGATTTGAATCTTCCTCCGGGCAGTTTGCCATCTTCGGTGCTTCGTCTTGAGCTTCTGAGTGCAGAGCGGACCCGTGCCATAAGTTCTGCCGAGCTAAACGGTTTTGTAACATAATCATTCGCGCCAATATCAAGTGCGTCAACCTTATCCCGTTCGTCTGTCCTTGCGGACAACACTATAATCGGTGTAAGTGAATTTTTTCTTGCCTCTTTCAGAAAGGTCATTCCGTCAAAATCAGGAAGACCCAAATCAAGAATTACAAGGTCTGGTCTGTGTGACGAGAAAAGCATTTGACCGCTTCCGCAGGATTTTGCTGAAATAACCTGATAACCGCTTGTTTCAAGAAGCGTCTTAAGAAGATTGTTTATATTATCTTCATCTTCAATTACGAGGATTTTGTATTTGTTGTTATGCATTTCCATTATCCTCCATATTTAATGTAAAGCGGAAAACACAGCCTCCGCCTTTAACATTCTCAGCCTTAATATCCCCTCCGTGTGCCTTGATAATAGATGCACATACAGAAAGTCCTATTCCTGCATTATTTTTCTTACTGTCCGAAGCATCATGGTCAGTTGTATATACACCGCTGAAAATATTTTT
>JAZREC010000281.1:0-2824 GCA_045660605.1 Clostridia bacterium | reverse complement strand
TGTCTCGTTTCTGTACATAGCTGTCATTGGCTGAATACCGTTTTCAACATCTATCACCGCAAGCCTCGAATGAAGAAGAACCGCATTCTGATTTTCGTAAATTCCGTTCGAGTCGGGTCCTCGTCTTGACATTGAACGAAGCATTGCTCTGTGGTAGTCCGAAACCTTTGGCATAGTGTTAAAATCTATTTCACCGCCTATGGAGCACACATTTATCACCTCGGTATAATATATGTAAAACTCTGTGATTTGACACATTTATTTGTCTTTACTTTTGGTATAATTTATGGTACAATTTATTAGTCATTACATAAAACGGAGATGAAAACAAATGAAAATCAAACCAATGCTTTTTTCAACACTCAAAAATTATGACAAATCCATGCTTCTTAAGGACATTATTGCAGGTATAATTGTTGCGATAATTGCACTTCCTCTGTCAATTGCTCTTGCAATAGCATCGGGTGTATCGCCCGAAAAGGGTATTCACACCGCAATAATTGCAGGTTTTATGATATCCTTTCTTGGCGGAAGCCGTGTGCAGATAGGCGGTCCTACGGCGGCTTTTGTCGTAATTGTGTTAGGAATAATAGGCAAGTTCGGCATAGAGGGGCTTGTTGTTGCTACTATAATGGCAGGTATTATACTTGTTATTATGGGTCTTTGCAATGTGGGGTCTCTTATAAAGTTTATACCCGCTACAATTACGGTGGGCTTTACTGCCGGTATTGCAGTTACTCTGTTTGTACAACAGCTCAAGGATTTTATGGGTCTCAGTATTGATGCCGTTCCGTCTGAGTTTTTTGAGAGAATTGCATGCTATGCAGAAAATATCGGTACGCTCAATCCGAGTGCTCTTATAGTGGGCGGTATAGCACTTGTTATTATGATAATACTTCCCAAAATCAATGACAGAATTCCCGCATCTCTTGTTGCTATTATTGTTACAACTCTGATAGTTAAGATAGGAAACATAGATGTTGCAACAATCGGAAGCGTATACGGAGAGCTTTCCAACAAATTCCCTGTTCCGTCTGTTCCAAGGGTAAGCTTTGGTATGATAAGGGAGCTTATATCTCCTGCATTTACAATTGCAATTCTTGCGGCTATAGAATCGCTTTTGTCCTGCGTTGTTTCCGACGGTATGATAGGAAGCAGACACCGTTCCAATACAGAGCTTGTGGCACAGGGTATCGGTAATATCTGCTCAGGTCTCTTTGGCGGTATCCCTGCAACGGGAGCTATTGCAAGAACTGCGGCAAATGTCAAAAACGGCGGAAGAAGTCCTATAGCAGGCATGGTTCATGCTGTAATGCTTGCACTTATTATGGTTCTTCTTATGCCTTATGCATCGCTTATACCTATGACAACACTTTCTGCGGTGCTTATAATTGTTGCGTATAACATGAGCGGTTGGAGAGAGTTCATAGCTATGCGTAAGTCACCCAAGAGTGATTATGCGGTGCTTCTTATAACATTTGTTCTTACTGTATGCTTTGACCTTGTTGTAGCAATAGAGGTTGGTATGGTTGCGGCGGCAATTCTGTTTATGAGCCGTATGGCAAACACCTCTGATGTAAGAATGTGGAGAGATTATGAAGAAAGCTATGACGAAAACACCGACCCCGATGCAATAAGACTTATTAAGCTTCCGAAAAAAACACAGGTGTATGAGATTACAGGACCTCTGTTCTTCGGTGCGGCGGATAAGCTTATAAATATTTATTCGTCTCTCAAGAAAGAAAATGCCATTCTCATACTAAGAATGAGAGGTGTTCCCGCTCTTGATGCTACTGCATGCAAGGAGCTTAAAAACATATATGAGCGTTGCGAGTCCTATGGTACAACGCTTATAATATCGCACATCAATGAACAGCCCCTGTCCGTACTCAAAAAGGACGGTCTCTATGATATGATAGGAGAGGAAAACATCATGCCCAATATACACAGTGCAATAGACAGGGCAAAGAGTATATCCGAAAATTAAAAAACTGATGCAGGTTGTAAAAATTCATGTTTTTATAACCTGCTTTTTCTTTATATTTCTGTCACATTCTGCATATATATAAAAGTAGTACATAAAAGGATGTGACTAAATGAATCCGAGATACGGAAGACCCAACCGAAGATACAAGGTTTCCAAACCAAAAGAAAAACTGTCTGCGGAAAAAAAGCTTATCATAAAAAGCGGAATTAGTCTGGTTCTCTTTGTCAGTCTTTGGGCTGTGTCGTTTTTTGTTTCGGGTGATACGGCACACAAAATACTTTATACCACCTATAACGCGCGTGAGTGGCAACAAGCCTTTGTTCCTGCCGCCCTCAGGGTAAAGGAAGCCGCAACGGATATCGTATCGGCATATATTGACCTTGTGTCCACGGCAGAAAAGGAAATCGGCATAAAGGAACCCGACAAGAGCGTAAAGGAAGTAAAGGCGGCAAATGAGGTGAAGCCGATAGATACGCCAAAAACCACACTTGAATGGCGTCCTCCGATGTGGAGTAATGTGACCTCGGAATTTGGCGAGAGGGTGCATCCTATAAACGGCGAAAAGGCTCATCATAGCGGTATCGATATAGCAGCAGAGGAGGGTACGCCTGTGGTTGCTGCAGCCGAGGGTGTGGTTTCCAAGGTGGGTTATGACGAGGCAAACGGACATTATATCATCGTGGAGCATGGCGAGGGTATAACAACTGTATATGCACATCTTAAGTGTTCATGTGTCCGCGAGGGAGATGCGGTATCGCCTTTTATCAAGATTGCAGAGGCGGGGAACACAGGGATATCAACAGGTCCGCATCTTCACTTTGAGCTAAAAAAGGACGG
>JAZREC010000280.1:0-2539 GCA_045660605.1 Clostridia bacterium | reverse complement strand
TGTAAAAGAAAAGTTAACATCTCATTTTTATGTGATTTACATAGTGAGGTACTGTCCGCACGTCGTGGTTCGAGACTATCAGCGTGCTGAAATACAAAAAAGTCCCATTCGGGACTTTTTTGTATCTGGCACGCTTGATAGGAATCGAACCTACGACAACCCGGCGTCGGAGGCCGGTGCTCTATCCACTGAGCTACAAGCGCATATATCGCATTGAAGATAATATTCTTCAATGCGTTTTAATTATAATATAGACTTAAACAGTTCAAATATTTCCTGAGATATATCCTCAATAGTTCTTATGTTGCCGTCTCTTACACAGCTTATTCTATGCCATCCGCATCTCTTTGCAACGGAAACTGCATTATCATACGAGCGGTTAAGATATTCTTCATCCGCTTCATGTATATCCTTTGTAGAAGAGTTATCTATTTTATTGGGTCTGTTTGCCATAAGCTCACGGGCATACTTAACAGGCATATCCAAGAATATAACCAAATCAGGTTCGGGAAGCTCAAGCTTGCCGTATTCAAAATCATACACCCAATCAAGAAATTTATCTCTTTCGGCTACATCGCTTATTTTGGATGCCTGATGTATCATATTTGAAGTTACATATCTATCGGCAATGACTATATCTGCATTTTCTAGTCTCTGTGCCCATTTTGAGCGGATACTGCCCACTCTGTCTACTGCAAAGAAGGCTGATGCCATATATGGATTAACATCGTCTGCACTTTTGCCGAATTCTCCTCCGAGATACATTCTCACAAGAGATGATGTCTCACTTTCATAGTTAGGGAAAACTATTTTTTCGGCATTTAAATTCAGCGAGCGAATATTATCCATAAGTTTATTTGTCTGTGTCTCTTTACCGCTTGAATCCACGCCCTCTATAACTACAAGCTTATATTTTTTCATTTTATTCTCCCAAAAACTGTTTTCTTTTTTCCTTCGCTTTTCCGCAGCTCATTGCACCTTCGGGACAAGGCGAGCACAGGCACGACGGACCTGCATAGCGGAATATTGTAGGTGCAGCTTCCCTTACAAGTGCAAGCATTCTCTCTGCCATATCCCTTATCTCCCACTGTGCCCTCTCGCAACAACGGTGATTGAAAAAGTTAATAAGACTGCGTGCATTAAAAGTGGCAATCATCTTTGTTTCGCAAGCATTTGGAAGTATGTATCTGGCATCTTCTATCGCCTTTTTCTCGGCTGCGCCCCGAGCTTTCTTTTCATTTACACCATCTGCTATCATCTGGGCAAAGTGTTTATCAAAGAGTATTTCCGTAAGTTCGTTGTATTTTTTTACATCGTCCTCCATTGCCTCGATAAATATTCTCTTGGCGCGGGGGTCAGCTTCTATCTCGGGCGGAATTATATATTCAAATCTTCCCTCGTTGACATACCTCTGCGACTTAACGCTGTAGCTTGCTATTCTATGTCTTGTAAACTGTGCAAGCAAGCTTCTGGAAACACCTTCTATACCGAAAGTAAAGCTTATATGTTCGATGGGGCTCTCATGTCCCATTGCCATCAGTCTTTCTATAAATGCTACTGTCTTTTCTCTGTCAAGACCTGTAAGTATTCCGTCTATCTCCGATGACGAATAGCAGAGCTTTGCTGCTGCCGCAACTATCTTCTCGCAATCGGGATTGTACTGTAATAACTCAACATTCATTATACATTCACTCCTGTGAAAATTTTCTTCCCTTTAGTAATACTGTAAAGCCAAAGCGAGGAAGGTCCAGCATCCTCATCAATCTGGACGGCTGTTTAATAAGTCTGTACAGCCACTCTATACCATGCTTTTGATAAAACTCGGGTGCTCTCTTAACCGTTCCTGCAAACACATCCAGACTTCCGCCAAGGCCCATTGCAACTCCGAAATCAAGCTTGTCTTTATTTTGGCTAAGCCATTTTTCCTGTTTGGGCGCTCCGAGGCATACAAAAAGAAAATCAGGTTTTTTATCATTTATATCGTTAATAATTTGTTTTTCCTTTTCATCATCGAAATATCCGTCGGCACATCCGACAATTCTGATACCGGGGTATCTTCTTTGTATTTCCTCCCCTGCCAATTCTGCCACACCGGGTTTGGAACCGAAAAGATACACACCTGCTCCTATATCTGCAAGCTTACTGAGAGCGGCACATGCAGTATCATATCCTGCGGCACGCTCGGTAATGGGGTTTTTGAGTATTTTTGAAGCATACACCACTCCTATTCCGTCTGCAAGAAGAGCATCGGCATTATTGAGTACGTCTGCAAATTCCGTGTCTCTGTATGCCATCATTATGATTTCGGAATTTGGAGTATACACACATACTCCGCGTCTGCCTTCTTTAACAGTCTCCAATATCATATCCGATGCAGAGGATATGGTATGCTTACTTATTTTGACACCAAGAATATTAACCTTATCCATAGTCAGCCTCCGTAATTATTTATACCATTATACTCTTTTTTGCACACAAAATCAATAGCGTAAACTGAATTTGTTTGAACATTTATTTAGTGGCATAAATATTTGGTATT
>JAZREC010000279.1:0-5868 GCA_045660605.1 Clostridia bacterium | reverse complement strand
AGCAAAGCAAGTGTATCTGTAGCAATGAAATCCTTAAGAGAAGCAGGCTATGTTACGGTGGATGAAAACGGGGGAATTTCTCTGACTGAGACAGGCTATGATATAGCCAGCCGAATGTACGAAAGACATGAGGTTATAGCAAATGTTCTCATACGAATAGGCGTAGACAAGGATATAGCCTACGAGGACAGCTGTAAGATAGAGCATGTTATAAGTGAGGAAACCTTTTGCAAAATCAAAAGCTTTGCAGAAAAAGAAATATAATTAAAAGCCAAGGAATGAAAACGTGTTATAACGCTTAAATTCCCCGGCTTTTTTTATTTGCCCGCAAGTATTTTTATTGCCTCTGCCACTGTATGTACGGGAATAATATCTATTCCCTTGACCTCCAAAGCCTCCTTGGCATTGTCGTGTGCTATGATACATTTTTTGAAGCCAAGCTTTTTTGCCTCAGCAATCCGTCGCTGTGCAAAGCTGACAGAACGAACCTCACCCGTAAGTCCTACCTCACCCAGAACAAGAGTTTTACCATCTATTACAAAGTTTTTGAAGTTTGATGCAACTGCGGTAATTACTGCAAGGTCTGATGCTGTTTCGGTAAGCTTCATCCCTCCGACAACATTTATATACACATCCTGTCCCTGCATTGAATATCCGAGCTTTTTTTCAAGGATTGCAACAAGCATAGTTGCTCTCCCGTTGTCTATTCCCGTAGACATTCTTCTCGCTATTGCAAAGCCTGTGGGTGCAGAAAGAGCCTGAATTTCCGCAAGCATCGGTCTTGTGCCCTCCATAGTGCATACTATGGCAGAACCCGATGTGTTATCGGGTCTTCCCGAAAGCATCATTGCAGACGGATTTGCAACTTCCTTGAGTCCCGAATCCTTCATTTCAAAAACCCCGATTTCGTTGGTAGAACCAAAACGGTTCTTAACTGTACGGAGTATTCGGTAGCTTTGCTGACGGTCTCCCTCAAAATACAGAACGCAGTCAACCATATGCTCCAATACCCTTGGTCCCGCTATACTGCCCTCTTTGGTAACATGGCCTACTATAAAGATTGCAATATTGTTTTCCTTTGCCAACCGCATAAGGAAATGTGTAGCTTCCCTTACCTGTGCAACACTTCCGGGTGCTGACGAAACTTCTTCTCTGTACACGGTCTGTATGGAGTCTACTATCATTACCGCAGGACAAAGCTCTTTTGCATGATGTACAATATAATCCAGATTTGTCTCGGCAAGAAGCTTTAGATTTTTGCCGTTTACACCAAGTCTCTCTGCACGAAGCTTGATTTGCTGAAGCGACTCTTCTCCCGAAACATAGAGTACTGACTGACTATCTCCAAGAGACTCACAAATCTGCAATAGCAAGGTGGATTTTCCGATTCCCGGGTCACCGCCTACCAAAACCATTGAACCCCGTACAATTCCTCCGCCCAGAACTCTGTCGAGCTCCGAGGTTCCTGTGGCAATTCGCTCACCCTGTGTTTCGGATATCTCGCCAAGTGTCAGAGGTTTAGACAGCGGTGTGACGGACGGCTTTGCCAGGTCGAACTTTCCACCGACTGTTTCCGCTTCCTCGCAAAATGTATTCCAATTGTTGCATGACGGACATTTTCCGAGCCATTTAAGGCTTTCGTATCCGCACTCATTGCATACAAACTTGATTTTTGTTTTCATATGTATCTGACTCCAAACAATTATTCTTTGATAAACACATCTTTACGGGCGACTGCAGAGAGTCGCCCCTACATATACTCTACTACATTTTCAATGCAAAGTCCAGTATTTTTTGTTTGAAGTCATATAGCAAGCTTATTTTCTTGCTCTGTTATTGTTATTTCCGTCTGTAAGCATGTCATCTACGGCATTTCCTACATCATTTATACCGTTTCCTATGGCATTGCCCATATCATCCATTCCGTTTTCTATATCGTTTCCGATTGTTCCGTTTCTTGTTTTTATTCTGTCATCTGTACCGCTGTCTGCAGTATTGTCTTTGCTTTCCTCACGGTCAAGGCTGTCGTCTGTATCCATACCGCCGTCACCTGTGTCGTTGGTCTGTACATTGCCTCTGTCTCCTGCTTCTCCGTCACCATTCTCCCCGCAGGAGCAAAATGTGCCGACTACAAGAAGCATAATTAAAGTCATAATAAGATATTTTTTCATTATATTTTCCTTTCCGATGCCACTTGAGACATCTTAGATAGTTGATACATAAAGTATTATTTGAGAGAAACGAAAAATTATACACATAAGCAAAAATCTCAAAATCATGATTAAAATTAACCGTGATTTTGAGATTTTGCGTTGTCTGACTAAATTAAATAAATTCTTACTTTATAGAATTTTCGTATGACTCAATCATCTTTTTAACCATCTGACCGCCAATAGAACCTGCCTGCTTGGATGTCAAATCGCCGTTATAGCCGTTCTTTAAGTTAACGCCTACTTCAGATGCAGCTTCCATTTTGAATCTTTCCATTGCATCCTTTGCTTCGGGAACAACATGCTTGTTTGCCATAAAATATCACCTCCATGTGCTTTGATGGTTCTAATTTGTGTCAAAAGTGATATTTCTAAACAGGTAATTTTTTGTAAAATTATAATATTTCGGGCGGTATTTGATGTGCGAGTGCCCTATTGGTATACATTGGCTCTAATGTGACATCCTTTACGCATTTTATAAAATCGGGAATGGCAAATTTCTCGTCCTCGCTGTCTAATTCTATCTCCAGATATGCCTGCTTTTTCCAAAACGGAAAAACATCTATTTCTATATTGTGTCCCTCGTACGGGAAACAATATCGTGTCTTGTAAATGATATTAAGAGTGCTGTCTGCTCTTTTGGAAAGCTCGATGTACTCTTTCTCCGAAATAACCCGCTCCTCTTCTACTCTTGTCATGGCAGTAACATGGTATTTAACGGTATGATAATACTTAAAATTGTTATCGTTTCCGCGTTTTCGAATACGCTCGCTCCTATCGTCGCTTCCCACAAGATATATCTGCTCAATATCTGTATAAGAGCACTCGGGCATCGACATAATGCGCTTGAGGTCGGGATACTCAATTATAAACTTTTTTTCAATTTCTATGTTTTGTGACATGTTTTTCTCCGATATCAATTAAGTTCAAGCTCATCAATCAGTCTCTTTGCCTTTTCTATTTTTTCATCCGAGAGGTTTGCATTTTGTCTTGCAATCTCAAACTGCACGCGTGACTTATCCTTAAATAATATTCTGTGCCATCTCTTTACCTCGTAGTAAGGTGTAAGCCATTTCTTTTCCTCAAGTATGGGGAACTGATTTTTAAGAAGCTCCCTCGGAAGAAATACCTTAGATAACAATGACATGATTTTTCCGCCTTTTTGTGCAGAAGAAATTGCTACCATATTTTCAAAGGTTCCGTATATTCCAGCGTTGAATATATATTCTTCTATCAAATCCGTTAAATCGTTTCCGCAGGCTGTACCAAACCATACTGATATTATTTCAAATGCGGTATCTGCAAATACTGAAAGTCCTGATTTTTTCAACAATTCATACAATTTATCATTATCATACGGAAAATTATTTTTGAGAACAAACAAATCAAGAAACGGTCTTATACCGCATCCGCCGTTTTTGAAATGCTTTGACATATGAAATATATGATAAAACACAAAAAATTCAGGCATCATTCTGCATCTGTACTCATGTCCGTTTTCAACAAGCGAATAATCCCACACATTATCAAGTATGTCCTTGTTTGCACCTGCATTTTCATAAAGTCTGAAATGAAGCTCCAGCTCCATTCCGCAATCAGACACAAATGCTATATCGTGAGAGCCGTTTCGCTGAAATTCGTGTGCAAGCTCTGTGCACAAAAGCTCCTTTGCTTTGTCAAGCTCATCCTTATGTATGAGTATATCCGTATCACAGCTTGGACGCATCTCGGGTTTTGGATACAGGTTTCTGAGCACAGAGCCTTTGAGCGGTATATGTTGCATAGCATTGCGTTCAAAAAGCCCCGAAACGCTGTTTAGCTCATGTTCAAGAAGCTGATTACGGCATACACCCGCAAGCTGTTCATTAAAGAATACTTCCCTGACATCGCCCTTAATTAAATCAAGCTTTGAAAGAGCATCGGCAACAATGTAAAAAACCTCCTGCTCCATGGAAATATTGTATATTGTTTCCAAAACATCTTCATCAATAGCAGAAATTAAATTTTCGTCAACAGGCAGACCCGTAAACTCATACCTGATCAGCTGTAAAATTAGTTTTTGCGATATGTTCATAACCTACATTGAACTCCTTATTATAGAGGTATATTGGCTATCTCTGCCACAATGGCATTCATGCTTCCGAGTTTATCGTACATATCATCTGCCAAAGCAAGCTGAGAGCGTGCACGGACAAGGTTGTGTCCTCTGTACAGTGTCTTGAAGTACTGGTCGCCCGTAATATAGTCGTCCAGAAATCTAACGGCAAGCTCCACCGTCATAACAAATGCACCGAGTGCAAGAGTCTTGATTTCTATGGGTGTAAGTGCCGACGCAACCTCGGGTATAAAGCCCTCGGAAAAAGCACGGAATTTGTCAATATCAAGTGAAACCTTGGAATAATCAGGCTCGTCCTCGGGAACTGTATTGCAGGCAAAGCGAACTGCATCGCCAAAGTCATGTGCAGCAAGACCCGGCATTACAGTATCTACGTCTATCACGGTCTTTGCCTTGCCGGATGTGGCATCAAAGAGAACATTGTTTATCTTGGTGTCGTTGTGTGTAACACGAAGCGGAAGCTCCTGGGAATCCACAAGCTCATTGAGTCTTACCGCAAGGGATTTGTATGCTTTGATTCTTTCTATCTCTTTCGTAACTTCATCTGCCCTTCCGCAAGGGTCTTCGTTGACATGACGCATAAGAACAGCTATACGGCTTCTTGTATTGTGGAAATTGGGTATTGTCTCATAAAGAGAGCTTGCATCAAAGTCGGAAAGCATGGTCTGGAAGTTGCCGAAGGCATATCCTGCAGATTTTAGCTTATCGAGGTCGTCGCAAGTATTATATGTAACAGAATTGGGCACATACTCGGATATTCTCCAAAAGCCCTGGTCTTCTGTATAATAATTCTTTCCGTTTTCGCGATGTGCAAAGTGCATTACACAATCTCTGCACTCTCCGCAAGCATCAAGCTTGTCGGAAATATGTGTGGTAATCTTATCTATGTTTTTCATAATCTTCTTGGGGTTTTTGAAGACAAAGATGTTGACCTTTTGAAAAACATATCTCTTCTCTACACCGTTATCTGTCATGTATACATCATAAGTTTGATTAACATTTCCGTTGCCGATTTGTTCAATAGATGTTATCTCTCCGTTTAGCTGAAAAACTTCTGCAAGTTCAGTAAATTTTGTTTTCATAAGATACCTCTTTTTTAATTATGTATTTTGCCATAACATGTTGAACACTTGTAATAATTGTAACACAAACCAAAAGCAAATGCAATGAGTTTTGAACAAATACATCATAATTATGGAATTTTAAAACCCGACGAGTGCTATAGACACCGTGTCGGGTTTTGGAATTATATTGATTTTTTGTTTTTATACTCCTAATTCTTTGTGAAAATTTATTAGACTGGATTCACGGAATTTCGCAGTTCTTTGAACCCTGTTTTTACGAGCAACACGAATATAAGAATTTATGTATTCAATAGTTTCCTTTTCAATTAAATCATAGTTGTTTTCGATTATAGTAATCTGTTTGTTAGAAATTCTTGGACTGTCAAACTTAAGATATTTCTCATCGTTTATTATCATTATATATCGATAATCAAGACCAGCATTAGGCTTACTTTGACTTGGAATAGGATATCCTATT
>JAZREC010000278.1:0-1208 GCA_045660605.1 Clostridia bacterium | reverse complement strand
TATTAAACGGAGGAACAATCTTTGAGAACAAATCCATATCAATGCCCGATGCCTCAAAGATTTCCTTACTCCAGCACTTGTTACGGATATCAAATGCCATTGTTCTTGCGGCAAGAGAATAATCTATACATGCATTGCCTGTAAGCATATATACTATGTAATCTTCCATAAGTAGAATTCTTTTTATACGGCTGTAAATTTCGGGTAGATTTTCCTTAATCCACATAACATTGGGCAAGATGTACATCTGGTGGGGCTTGACACCTGCAATCTGTATTATTCTGTCCTCGCCAAGTGCTGTACAAAGCGCCTGACATTGTTTTTCGCCTCTTGGGTCGGTGTAAAGCATTGTGGGGAGAAGAACATTATCATTTTCGTCAAGCGCAACAAACGCCTCGCCGAATGTGGTGACACCTATCGCAGAAAGCTCACAGTGAGATGCGGTATCCTTGAGAACGCTGCATACCGCATCATATATTGCTCCCGCATCAATCTCATGCTCTCCGCCTGAGCGGCTTACCTCATATTCCATATATGAATTATATATAAAGTTACCCTTGTCGTCATAGGCTGTAAGCTTACAGCCTGTTGTACCTACATCAAGTCCTCCTATAATCATGGCTTAACCCTCAATGCTAATAACATCATAACCAAGGTAATACTTGAATGCTTCTTCAAGAATATCCTTTACATGTCCGTTTGCAACAGTAGTGTGGTGTTTAAATCCGCCTCTTGCAAGTCTTATAAGCTTATCCTGAAGACCTTCAATCTTTGCAACGCCTCCGCATCCAAAGAATTCCTTCTCTATAACATCATCTGTAAATTCGCCCTCGCTGAAGTATATTGTTATCTTGCCGTCTTCGGTCTTGCAGTTTGAGAATGTCATGGGGAATGAAGCTATGCGTCCCTCGTTTGTACCCCATCCGCTTCCGGGGTCTCCCTTGTCAAACATCTTGTGTGATGTTACCTCGCCCTTTGCTGCCATAAGCTTCTGTGCTGTAGAACCGCAATGGAAAAGTATAACCTTGTCGGGATCGTCTCCGTAGTTATTGTTCCAGTCAAGACAAGCTGAGGGACCCTGTGTAGCAAGAGAAAGAGCACGCATTGTTATAGCAGAGCTCATATCCACCTCGCAGGATGCAACTATGCCCCTGTCGTTAAGCTCGCTTATAAGTACGCAAGGACATACTCTGAGGTAGGTCTCCATC
>JAZREC010000277.1:0-19331 GCA_045660605.1 Clostridia bacterium | reverse complement strand
GCTTTAACTACTTTTTCTACTGCCTCGATAAATTTGTCTTCGGGAAATACAGGCATTTCCATTCTTCTGCAGGAGTCTGCCATTCTCTGAGCGTTGAGGTCGGGGCGGAATACCACGATATCGCCGTTTTCTGTTGTATATGCCTTAAGACCCTCAAAACAGGTCTGTGCATACTGAAGCACACCTGCACACTCATTGAGGACAACCTGATTGTCTGTTGTAAGCTGACCCTCATCCCACTTACCGTCCTTGAAGTTTGCTACAAAGCGGTAATCTGTCTGTACATAACCAAAGCCGAGTGAGCCCCAGTCCAAATTTTTCTTTTCCATTATTTTCATCCTCTCGTGATAAAACATTATTTCACCATACAGTATATCACACAAAAATCAAGATTTCAAATACTTTTCGCACAAATTGTGCGTGAATTTCAATTTTTTTAAAAAAACTTCATTATAAATGAATACAAAATTTGTTGACAAACTTCTTAGATGGGTATATAATGATTATAAGTATCATGGATAGGTCTGTAAAGGAGAGTTCGTATTGAGAGTTATTTCGGGAACCCTTAGAGGTCACAAGCTGGAAAGTCTTGAGGGCATGGACACACGGCCCACTCTGGACAGGGTTAAAGAAGCACTTTTCAGTATGCTCTTCGGCAAGACAGAGGATGCAACGGGACTTGACCTTTTTGCAGGAAGCGGAGCACTCGGAATAGAGCTTCTCAGCAGATACGGGAGAGAATGCACCTTTGTTGATAACAACAAAAATGCTCTCGGTGTTGTAACCAAAAACATCGAATCATGCCGTCTTTTGGACAGGGCATATGTCGTAAGGAGCAATTATACAGACTTTCTCCATAGCACAGACAAGTGCTTTGACATCATATTTATGGACCCGCCGTATGACGGGGATATGTACATTCCCGCACTTGATATAATCAAAAAGCGGTCACTGCTTAAACGGGGCGGTGTCATAGTTGTGGAATGCAGGGCGGACTGTTGCCCGATGCATGACGGCTTTTCGATAATCAAGGACAAGACCTACGGCAAGGTTAGACTCTGCATTCTGGAGGAAGCATAAGACATGAAGAAAATCGCTGTTTATCCCGGTAGCTTTGACCCCATAACGAACGGACATATAGATATTATCCGCCGTTCTGCCAGAACCTTTGACAAGGTGTATGTGGCAGTTCTTATAAACAGCTCAAAGAAGCCTCTTTTCAGTGTAGAGGAGCGAATGGAATTTATCCGAAGAGCAACAAAGGAGCTTCCAAATGTTGAGGTAGACACATTTTCGGGTCTTTTGGTAGATTATATGAGTCAGAAAAATGCAGGTATCATTATCAAGGGCTTAAGGGCTATATCGGATTTTGAATACGAATTCCAGATGGCACTTATGAATCACAAGCTTTCCAGGGATATAGAAACACTTTTTATGATGACAAGCGCCAAATATCAATATCTCAGCTCAAGCATAGTCAAAGAGGTTGCCCGCCACGGCGGATGCCTTGAAGGACTTGTTCCCGATGACATGATAGAAGCTGTTACAAAAAAAGCACAGCAGTTATTATAGCTTTACAAAAATCCAAATTATGGGAGGAGAACGAATGATGGACGTTATAGAAATGCTTAGCGAACTCGAAGAAATTATAGAAAAAGGTTTTGAAATACCTGTTATTAAAAAGACCTTTATCGACAAGGAGAGAGTTATGTCTCTTATCAATGACATAAGCCTCCAGCTTCCTGATGAAATCAGAGTGGCAAAATCTATTGCAGAGGACTCCAAAAAGATTATTTCCGATGCACAGAAGCAGGCTGATGCCAAGATTAAGGAAGCAGAACACAAGATTATGGGTCTTGTGGATGAGCACGAGATTACAAAGCAGGCAACTGCCAACGCCAACGATATCATATCCAAGGCGCAGAAGGATGGCAGAGAGATTAAGCTTGCGGCTATCAAGTTTGCGGACGAGCTTCTTGAGAGAGTGGAGATTGATGTCAAGAGCATAGGCGACAAGGTCAGACAGGGAAGAGAAAATCTCCGTCAGTAATTTTTTGGTACAGAGAACACAATAAGGGACAGTCTCCTTAAACAAAGTAAATGCGTAAAATGTTTTTTGTAGGGGCTGATGCCCTCATGAGCCCGTTTTTGAGGGCGGATGTGGGCATCGACGCCTACATTTTTGAATATTTGTGAAAATAAGATGTTTATAGTTATTATAAATGGAGATGATGTATATGTCATTAAAGGACGCAAAAAGAGTGGTTTTTAAGGTTGGAACCTCAACTCTTACATATTCGGGAGGCGGAATTAACATCCGCCGTGTAGAAAAACTGGTCAAGGTGCTTTCGGACCTTAAAAATCAGGGTAAGGATATAATACTTGTAACAAGCGGTGCCGTAGGCGTTGGCATGGGTAAGCTTGGTATAAAGACCCGCCCCAATAACACAAGGGAAAAGCAGGCATTGGCATCAATCGGACAATGTGAGCTTATGGATTTTTATTCCCGTCTCTTTTCGGACTACAACCATACGGTTGCACAAATTCTTCTTACTAAAGATGTAATTGATAACGAGATACTCAAAACCAATGCTCAGAACACATTTGAAACACTTCTTTCGCTCGGTGCTCTGCCCATTGTCAACGAAAATGATACAATAAGTGCAGAACAGATAGAATTCGGCGATAACGACACCCTCTCTGCAACGGTTGCAAAGCTTATCGGTGCAGACCTTCTTGTAATACTTTCCGATATAGACGGACTTTATGACGATAATCCCAATACCAATCCCGACGCTAAGCTCATTCCCGTTGTGGAAGAGGTTACAGACGAAATCAAGGCCCTTGCCTCGGGAGCAGGAAGCGACAGAGGAACAGGCGGTATGATAACCAAGCTTACCGCTGCGGGGATTGCCAACGGTGCAGGAATAGATATGTATATATTAAACGGAGCAGACCCCGATATAGTATACAGCCTGCTTGACGGCAAGAGTGTGGGAACATTATTCAAAAGGACGGTAACAAAATGACAGAGCTTATGAAAATCGGTGCGAGTGTCAAAAAGGCATCCCTTTCTCTTATGGCAATGAATACCAATGAGAAAAATGAGATGCTTAAGGCAATTGCACAAAGCCTTATACAAAACGCAGATTATATAGAAGAAGAAAATAAAAAGGATATAGAAAACGCAAGAAATTCGGGTACAAAGGGTGCAATGCTCGACAGACTTTTGTTTACAAAAGACAGGATAGTATCATCTGCTGACGGAGTTCTTAAGGTGGCAGAGCTTGATGACCCTGTAGGAATTGTAACAGATAGCTGGCAAAGACCCAACGGACTTGTTATAGAAAAACACACAGTACCTATGGGTGTAGTAGGTATTATATATGAGGCACGCCCCAATGTTACTGTTGATACAGCGGTTTTGTGTATCAAAGCATCCAATGCAGTAATACTCAGAGGAGGCAAGGAAGCAATAAACACCAATACAGCTATAGTAAAGGTTATGAGAGATGCCCTTGGCTCCGTTGGTGCGGACAGCGATATAATAGGCTTTGTAACAGATACCTCAAGAGACAGTGCAAACGAGATGATGAGGCTTAAAAGTTATATAGATGTCCTCATTCCCCGAGGCGGTGCGGGACTTATAAATGCGGTTGTAAGTAATTCTACCGTTCCTGTTATAGAAACAGGTGTGGGTAACTGCCATATATATGTGGATAAATCTGCAGATATCAGAAAGGCTGTTGATATTGTCGTCAACGCCAAGACAAGCAGACCCTCGGTGTGCAATGCGGTGGAGACGCTTCTTGTTCACAAGGATACAGACGATGCATTTTTCCGTATGCTTGACGAAGAATTTACAAAAAAGAATGTCAAGGTGTATGCTTCACCCGATATAATGAATAAGCTTACCTGCGTAAGAGAGGCAACTGATGAGGACTTCGGTACGGAATTTCTTGACTATGCCATAAGCGTAAGGACTGTGTCGTCAACCGATGAGGCGATAGACCATATCCGAAGATACTCAACAGGACATTCGGAATGTATAGTAGCTGAGGACAAAGAGGCACAGGAGCTTTTTGTATCCGCAATAGATGCGGCGGCTGTATATGTCAATGCTTCCACAAGATTTACCGACGGCTTTGAATTCGGCTTTGGTGCAGAGATAGGTATAAGCACGCAGAAGCTTCATGCAAGAGGTCCTATGGGCATAAAAGAGCTTACCTCTTACAAATATGTTGTCAAGGGCAACGGACATGTAAGATAAAATAATATTGCATTTTGTAGTAATATGTGTTAAAATGGAATATAATTCAAATTTTTTAGAGGTGATTTAATCAATGGATATTTTTGCATTTGTACTCTACTTTATTGCTATGGTAGCAATAGGTGTTTACTTCTTTGTACGCTCTAAGGTGGTTACCGATAAGGACTACTTCCTTGGCGGAAGAGCTATGGGTCCGTGGGTTACTGCTATGAGTGCTCAGGCATCGGACATGAGTGCGTGGCTTCTTATGGGTCTTCCCGGAAGCATTCTTGCTTTCGGCTTCGGTCAGGCGTGGATCGGTATCGGTCTTGCCATCGGTACGGCGGCTAACTGGATACTCGTTGCCAAGAGACTTCGTAAGTTCTCCAAGGCGGCTAACGACTCCATTACACTTCCGCAGTATCTTTCCAACCGTTTTGCAACAAAGAACCCTACAGTAAGTATTATTTGTGCGGTCGTTTTTCTTGTTTGCTTTACAATTTATGTTGCATCTGCATTTGTTGCAGGAACAGATGTGTTCACAACACTTGTTCCCACTCTCAGCAAAACTGCGGCAATGCTCATATTTGCGGCAATTGTTATTGCATATACATTCCTCGGCGGATTCAGTGCTGTATGCTGGACAGACTTTTTCCAGGGTCTTTTGATGCTTGGCGCACTTCTGCTTGTTCCGATTGTTGTCGGATTTGGCGGAAACCTCGACAAAGCTGCTCTGGATACTGTATACACAGGTCCCGCAGGTGAGGAATTCCATTTCGTAGCTAACTTCTTTAATGCAAGCTGGCAGGATGTCCTCTCGGGTCTAGGCTGGGGTCTCGGTTACTTCGGTATGCCTCATATTATAGTAAGATTTATGGCTATCGAAAAGCCCTCTATGGTCAAGAAGTCAGCAACAGTTGCTATCATATGGGTTATACTTTCTCTTGGCGGAGCAATACTTATTGCATACCTTGGAAGAATGTTTGTTTACGATAACGGAACAGACCTTTCTGCAGAGCTTCTTGCAAACGGTCAGCAGTCTCTTGTATTTGTAAGACTTGCAAGATATGTATTCCCCTCATTTATAGCAGGACTTCTTCTTGCGGCAATAATTGCGGCATCAATGTCTACTGCAGATTCTCAGCTTCTTGTTGCGGCATCGTCCTTTACAAGCGATATATATAAGCCTATTATAAGAAAAAATGCTTCCAATAAGGAAACACTCTGGGTAGGAAGAATAGTTGTTATAATTATTTCCGTTGTTGCATACTTTATAGCAAGCAGCGAGGGTGAGGCGGCACAGGCTATTATGAACCTTGTTTCCAATGCCTGGGGTATCTTCGGTGCGGCATTCGGTCCTACAGTTCTTCTTTCGCTTTTCTGGAAGAGATTTACATACAAGGGTGCAGTTGCAGGTATTATTTCGGGAGCCTTGGTTGATATGTTCTGGCTCTGGGCACCCGTTGCAGGCGGAGCTTCGCTTTCAGCAGTAACAGGTATCTACGAGATAATCCCCGGCTTTATAGTAAGTGCGGTTCTTGCAGTTGTTGTAACCCTTATAGACAAAGAGCCTTCTCAGGATGTTAAGCTTATATATGCAAAGGCTACAGACAATTCAATAGATGACTGATGTGAGAGGTGTTGCATCATGGAGAAATCAAACAGCACAGTTGCACGAAACAGGGTTTTCATCTGGTTTCTGAGAACCGTAAGTGCAATAATCGTGGCATTTGCCATAAGTGTATTCTTTACACCCAATAAGATAGTTAACGGCGGAGTATCGGGTCTTGCTACAATCCTGCATCATACGCTCGGGGTTTCGACAGGTCTGAGCTTTGCGGTAATTAACTTTACTCTTCTTATTGTGGGATTTAGAATTCTCGGAAAGAAATTTGTGTTTACAACTGTATATGTATCGGGCGTGCTGTCCGTTTTTGTGGAGATATTTTCTTACTTGCCTCTGATTGAGATGGATTTGCTTCTTGCATCGTTATTCGGCTCGGTGATATACGGAGTGGGCCTGGGTATCGCCTTTGCAACAGGTGCTTCAAGCGGAGGTACGGATATAGTCGGAAGACTCGTTCAATGGAAATTCCCGACCATGCCAATAGGAAAATTACTCCTTATTATAGACGGAATTATAATCGGTGCATCGCTTGTGATATTTAAGGAAATCAACTTAACCTGCTACGGCATTATTGCACTTTTTGTATCCACAACAGCAATTGACTGGATTATAGCAAAGCTCAATGTGTCAAGAATTGCATTTGTCATAACAGACAAGGGCGAGGAAATATCGCAGAAGCTCGTCAGCACATCGCCCAGAGGCGTAACGCTTATCGATGTAAGAGGTGCATATACAAATACGGACAAAAAGATGCTTTTCTGTGCTCTAAAGGATAGCGAGACAGAAGCATTCCAAAAGAAAATCCTTGAGATTGACGAAACCGCTTTTGTTGTGTTCTCGGAGTCTCAAAAGATAGTTGGTAATGGATTTTATCTTTACAAATAAAAATCAGGCGGTGAAAAACATGGTTTTTCACCGCCTTTTTACACCCCTTTATTATTTCTTAAGCATTATTCCCTTTATTTCCAGACTTGCAATTATTGCATCTGCTACCTCCATAACCTCTTCTCTTGTCAGGGTTCTGTCGGGGTGGGAGAAAATCATTCTTACTGTTATTGATTTTCCGCTTTCGTCCTCGTAGATATCAGTTACGCTGACCTTCTTTATAAGAGAACAATTCTGTTCCTTTATCGCATCGGATATGGGTGCAAACTTCTCTGCTACAAAGGAAAGGTCAATTTCCATCTCGGGGAATCTGGAAGGCTCTGAGTAAGATATACTTAAGTTTTCTAACGAGCTTATTTCTTCCATATCAATTTCTGCATACACAATAGATGCCTTCTTGTCTATCTTCTTGGATACAGAGGGGTGTACAACACCGATTTCGCCTATAGCCTTTCCAGCACACTCAATTGTATTGAGGTTTCTAAGGTGCTGGTAGGAAAGCGTTGCTTCCTTTTTGCATGCAGATATTTCCTGATGCTTGATATCGTCAGAGATAACACAGAGCATTGTGTATAGCTCGCGGTAAAGCTCTTCTACGGTATCCTTTTTGCTGAAAAGGGTTATTGCAAGCTTTTTACGCTCGTTGCAAAGACCGTCAGCCTTTAATCCCTCTACAACTCTTCCTATCTCAAACACACCGAATTTTGCTGAGTAGCCTGTGTTGTATTTAACCTGACAAAGCTGTGTGGGAATGATGGACCTTCTTATAGTCTCAATGTTGGGGTTTGCAGAATTTACAAGCTTAACATTGTTTTCTATGTCTATTCCGAGTGCCTTGTATTCATCGTGGTATGCCCAGATGTATGAGTGAAGCTCGTGGAGGGAATATCTTTTTACGAGGATATCCTTAATTCTGTCCTCAACTGTCTTCTCTTCACCTGCTCTTACGGGATAGAGGGGAGCCATAGCGGTGTGTATATCAAAGTTGTCGTATCCGTAAATTCTTGTAATTTCTTCGATTATATCTGCCTTAAGGGTTACATCCTTTGTTGCTCTCCATGATGGTACTGTCACATGGAAGCTGTCGCCCTGTGCATCAACCTTGAAGCCGAGTGATTTAAGAGTTTTGCAGATGGTCTCCGAAGAAATCTCTATACCTGTGTAGCGGTCAACATAGCTCTTGTCGAACGAAAGCTCTACTGTATCGTAATGATATGCATACTCGTCTGTGAGCGAGGATATAACCTTCATATCGGGGTCGATATCTGTAAGAAGCTTTACAAATCTCGCAATTGCGGGAACTGTCATTTCGGGGTCAAGGCATTTTTCGTATCTCATTGACGCATCTGTTCTGTGAGCGAGACGGACTGTTGATTTTCGTATTGATACAGCATCAAATGTAGCGCTTTCAAGAGTAAGCTCTGTTGTGTCATACACAATCTCAGAGTCAAGACCGCCCATTATACCTGCAATCGCTACGGGTGTGTCGCCGTTGCATATCATAAGTGTATTTTCGTCTATCTCTCTGTCTATGCCGTCAAGAGTACGGAATGTAAAGCCCTTGTCAAATCTCTTTATTCTGATGCTCTCCACCTTGCGTGAGTCAAAGGCGTGCATCGGCTGTCCCATCTCAAGCATAAGGTAGTTTGTAAGGTCTGCAAGAAGGTTAATTCCTCTCATTCCGCAGTAGAAAAGTCTTATACGCATGTTAACGGGGCTTACCGTCTTTGTGATGTTGGAAACCTTGAGGCATGAGTATCTCTGACAGAGCTTATCCTCTATCTTCATATCTATCTTGGGAAGAGAATTGTACAAACTGAGGTCAACGCACTCAAGAGGCTTAAGCTCTCTTCCTGCAAGCGTTGCAAACTCTCTTGCTATACCGTAGTGACCCCAAAGGTCAGGACGGTTTGTAAGGGATTTGTTGTCAACTTCAAATATAATATCGTCTATTTCGTATATGCTCTTTAAGTCTGTACCGTTTGGTACATCCTCTGTAATTTCCATTATTCCGGAGTTATCGTCGCTGATGCCGATTTCCTTTGCGGAACAGCACATTCCGTAGGATGTATATCCTGCAACAGGTCTGGGAGATATGGTTATTTCCCCAACCTGAGCACCAACCTTTGCAAATGCGGTCTTGAGACCTACTCTTACATTGGGTGCACCGCAGACAACATCTGTCAATTCACCGTCGCCTGCATCAACCTTAAGCAAATGAAGCTTCTTGGAATCGGGATGATTTTCTACAGACTTAATCTCAGCAACTACTATACCGCTTATATCACTGCCCTTGTAGAAGATTTCGTTTTCCACCTCTGCAGCAGAGAGTGAAAACTGATTTATGAGCTTTGTTTTGTCAAGACCCGATAAATCTACAAAGTCAGAAATCCAATTCATAGATAAAAACATTTGTAAATACCCCCCTTACTCGTCGTCAGTAAACTGGCTCATGCACTTGAGATTTCCGCTGTTTAAGTCACGGATATCCTTGATGCCGTATTTCATCATGGCAAGTCTTGTAAGACCAAGACCAAAGGCAAAGCCTGTGTACTTTTCGGGATCTATACCGCCGTCCTTAAGAACCTCGGGATGTATCATACCGCAGGGGCAAAGCTCCAGCCATCCGCTGTGCTTGCATGAGGGACATCCCTCGCCGCCGCATATGAGACAGCTTATATCAAGCTCAAAGCCCGGTTCTACAAACGGGAAAAATCCGGGACGGAGACGAACCTTTATATCCTTCTGGAAAACCTCAGAAAGCATGGTCTTCATAAAGTAAATAAGGTTTGATATGGAAATGTTCTTGTCAACCATAACTCCTTCCATCTGGAAGAATGTGTTCTCGTGGCAGGCATCTGTTGCTTCGTTTCTGAAGCATCTTCCGGGGAAAATCGCCTTAATCGGCACACCGTCATTTATAAGTGCATCCTTGTACTTTTTGTATATAGCGTTCTGCGCCGCAGATGTCTGTGTCTTAAGAAGCTGACCGTTATCGAGATAATAGGTATCCTGCATATCTCTTGCGGGGTGGTGCTTGGGGATATTAAGAGATTCAAAGCATTCGTAATCGGTTACAACCTCGCTGTAATCTTCTACTGTAAAGCCCATGGTCTTAAATATTCTTTCGCACTCTCTCTGTACAAGAGTTATGGGGTGGTATGAACCTCTTGTCATATCCGCAGGGATAGAAAGGTCAAATTCGGGAGTAGAAAGAATTTCTCTCTTTATTTCCTCATCCCTTAATTCCTGTATTCTGTCGGCAATCTTCTGTGTTGCCTCGTTTTTCAACATGTTGACATCCTGACCGAAGGTCTTTTTCTCTTCGGGGGACAAATCCTTCATGTTTTTCATAAGCTCTGTAATACATCCCTTTTTGCCAAGGTATGTAACTCTTATGGCATCAAGCTCAGTGAGGTCTTTTGCATTTGTAAGCTCTGCAACAAGCTTGTCTCTCATGGCAATAATCTGCTGATCCATGGTATCCTCCTTATATATTAAATGTATATTAAACAATTATTATTTGATTGTATTTATTATAATACATCAGACAGAAGTAGTCAAGATTTTATCTCTATTCCCTCCAGCTGATTTCTTAAATTTCTTTTTACGGAATCTATATATTCACGTCTTAACGCTGTCTGTTCTTCCTTTTCTTGGTCTGTCAGTTTTTCTCCGTTTCTTTCCTTGCGGGACAGGTAGTTTATTCTTTCTATTTTTTTGTCATCCATTTTTTTGTCCTCCTTATTATATATACAGTATAAGACAAATCAGAAAAATTTTCAAGTATTAAAAAATTTTTCAAAAAACTCTTGCATTTTCAAAAATCTCGTGTTATAATAACAATAACAATTACTGTTATTGTTTAGAGGAGGGATGAAATGCAGTCGAATATTAAACACAGCAGGCAAAGAGATGCCATACTGAATTTACTTCGCCAGAGATACGACCACCCGACGGCAGAACAGATTTATACAGACCTTAAGACAGATTTCCCCAAACTCAGTCTGGGAACGGTTTACCGTAATCTTTCACTTCTTGAAAATCTCGGACAAATACTTAGGATTTCCGCCGCAGGTGCCTGCGAGAGATATGACGGCAATCCAGGCGAGCATTATCACTTTGTATGCGAAAACTGCGGAAGTGTAGATGATGTGGATGTACCTGTAGATATTAAGATTAACACCGAGGCAGAGCTTGCCACGGGAGGCACAGTATCCAAACATTCAACCTTGTTTTTTGGAACTTGCAAAAAATGTTTAAAAAATACTTGACAAAATAAAATAATATGTTATAATAACAGTAACAGTTACTATTATCGATATTAATTTTTAGGAGGAATAAAATTATGAAAAAGTTTGTATGTTCAGTTTGCGGTTATGTTCACGAGGGAGAAACAGCTCCCGAAAAGTGCCCTGTATGTAAGGTACCCCAGGATAAGTTTAAGGAAATGGCAGAGGATGCACCCCTTGCTGCAGAGCATGAATACGGCGTATATGCAAAGACCGTAAAGAATAACCCCGACATCAGCGAAGAAGATAAGAAGTATATATTCGAACAGCTTATGGCTAACTTCAACGGAGAGTGTGCAGAGGTTGGTATGTATCTCTGCATGGCAAGAATAGCACACCGTGAAGGATATCCCGAAGTAGGTCTCTATTGGGAAAAGGCAGCATACGAAGAAGCAGAGCACGCTGCAAAATTTGCAGAGCTTCTCGGTGAGGACCTTGAGCCTAACATGAAGGCTACAACCAAGGATAACTTAAGATGGAGAGTTGACTGCGAATACGGTGCAACTCAGGGTAAATTTGACCTCGCAGCATGTGCTAAGAAGAACGGACTCGACGCTATACATGATACCGTGCATGAGATGGCTCGCGATGAGGCAAGACATGGCAGAGGTTTAGAGGGACTTCTTAACAGATACTTTAAATAATATATGATGTACAGGCGGTCGTTAGTACGGCCGCCTGTTTTGAAAAGGAGACAGAACATATGGAAGCAAAGGTTTCAAAATTACTTAATGAGCAGATAACAAAGGAACTGTATTCAGCATATCTTTATCTTGATTTTTCGGTTTATTATGAAGCACAGGGTCTTGATGGATTTGCAAACTGGTATATGATTCAGGCACAGGAGGAAAGAGACCATGCAATGCTCTTTATGAAGTACCTTCAGATGTGCGGAGAAAAGGTAGAACTTGGAGCAATCGACAAGCCCGATAAGGAGCTTAATGCTCTTATGGACCCCCTGAAAGCAGGACTTGAGCATGAGAAGTATGTTACAAGCCTTATAAATGATATTTACAGTGCGGCATATGATGTAAAAGATTTCAGGACAATGCAGTTTCTCGATTGGTTTGTAAAGGAACAGCTTGAGGAAGAAAAAAATGCCGACGATATGATAAAGAAAATGGAGCTTTTTGGAAATGATTCAAAGGGACTTTACTCTCTTGATGCAGAATATGCTGCAAGAATTTATTCAGCTCCATCGCTTGTTCTTGACTAATACTTAAGCCCCCGAAATTATCTGATTTCGGGGGCTGTGTTTTTATTAAAGAACATCCGCTAATTCGTAAATAAGCTTTTCTGTTTTTTTCCATCCGAGACATGGGTCGGTAATGGATTTTCCGTAAACGCATTCATTGGGCTTTTGAGCTCCGTCTTCAATATAGCTCTCTATCATAATACCCTTGACGATTTTCTTGATATCGCTTGAGTGCCGACAGCTATGAAGAACTTCTTTTGCAATTCGTGGCTGTTCCATCCATTTTTTGCCTGAATTTTCGTGATTTGCATCTACAATAACCGCAGGATTTGCAAGCCCTGACTTTTTGTAGGTTTCCGCAAGGTGAATAAGGTCCTCGTAGTGATAGTTGGGTATAGACTGCCCGTGTTTGTTCTTATATCCTCTCAGGATTGCGTGGCTTAAGGGATTTCCCTGACTTTCGACCTCCCATCCTCTGTAAATGAATGTATGGGAGTGCTGACCTGCGGTGATGGAATTCATCATAACCGATATGTCTCCTGCTGTAGGATTTTTCATGCCTACGGGAATATCAAGTCCGCTTGCCGTAAGGCGGTGCTTTTGATTTTCGACAGACCTTGCACCGATTGCAACATAGGATAATAAATCCGAAAGGTATCTGTAATTTTCGGGGTAGAGCATTTCGTCTGCACATGTAAAGCCCGTTTCTTTAATTGCTCTGAGATGCAGGTTTCTTATTGCAACAACGCCCTTGAGCATATCGGACTCTTTGTTGGGGTCGGGCTGATGAAGCATACCCTTGTATCCGTCTCCCGTGGTTCTGGGCTTGTTGGTGTAAATCCTCGGTATTATGAGTATTTTGTCCTTTACATCCTCCTGAACCTCACGGAGCCTGGTGATGTAATCAATAACGCTGTCGTCATGGTCGGCAGAGCATGGACCTATAATGAGGATAAATCTGTTGTCTTTTCCCTCAAATATTGCCTTGATTTCTTCGTCTCTTTCCGCCTTTATCTTTTCAAGCTCCGCCGTAATCGGGTACTCTTGTTTTATCTCCATCGGTATTGGTAATTTTCGTTTGAAAACCATATTCATTTTAAGAAACCTCCTCTATTTTTTGTCGAATAATGCTCTTCGCTCTGTCGAATGACGCATCATTTTTCTCATTCCGTCTGTATCTTCTTCCATAAGCATTGATTTTAACTGCTGAAATTTGTCTATGAACATATCCATTTGATTTATGAGGGCATCCTTGTTTGCTATAAAAAGCTCGCTCCACATCAAATCATTTATGCGTGCAATTCTTGTAAGGTCTCTGAAGGAGTCGCCCGTAAACTTTTCCATGTTTTCCTTGTCGTTACAGGTCATAAGCGTAATTGCTATGCAATGGGTAAGCTGTGAAAGAAAGCCTATCATTTCGTCATGCTCTTCGGGTGAGAGCGTTGTTACATTCGAAAATCCCAGAAGTCTGCCGAGCTCTAGACATGTATTTATCGCGTCGGGGGTGTTTTTGTCTGTGGGAGTAACAATGTAGTTTGCACCCTGAAACATCTTGTCTGTGCTGTTTTCTACTCCCGAAACCTCACGCCCTGCCATTGGATGTGCCGGAATAAATTCCGCATCTTCTCTCAATATGTCCTGAATTTTGTAAACAATACTTGTTTTAACGCCCGTTACATCGGTTATAAGTACTCCGCTTTTGAGCAGGCTCTGATTTTTTTCAATCCATTCTACAAATACATGGGGATAAAGGGCAAATATAACAAGGTCAGCATCTCCGATTATTTTTCCGTCAAGCTCTGTCGAGCCTTGGTCAATAATCCGTTCATTAAGTGCATAATCTATCGAGCTTTGCTCCTTTGTAATTGCACTTATATGAAAACCAAATCGTTTAAGCACTCTCGCATAGCTCCCGCCAAGAAGTCCAAGCCCGACTATAAGTATTTTTTTGCTTACATCTACTATCATCTTAATTCCATCCTTATATCTCAATATGCGGTGCAAAGGAACCTGCGACCTTTAGCTTATCACAAACCCCGTTTAATTCTTCAAGCATTTTTCTGCCCTTTTCGTTCTCGGTTGTTCCGTCAATTTCTATGTAAAAATAGTACTGCCACGAGTGTTTTTTCAGGGGTCTGCTTCTGAGTGCGGTCATGTTGTAGCCGTATTTACCGATAATGCTGATTGCATTTGCAAGAGAGCCTGCCTCGTTTTTTACCGTAAACATAAGTACGGAATTTGGGAGATTTGCCTTTACCTTGGAAAGTACGGCAAAACGTGTGGTGTTTTCTCCGCTTTTGTTTATGTTTGCTTCCAGAACCTTAAGTCCGTAAAGCTCTGCCGTCTCTAAACTTGCAACAGCACCCAGGGATTTGTCCCCTGTATCTGCAACCATCTTTGCCGCAACTGCGGTGTTACTTGCTTCCTCGGTTTCAAACCCTTTGAGAGTAATGTAGTCATGGCATTGGCCAAGTGCCTGCGGGTGGCTTGTTACCTTCTTGATATCCTCAACACTTGCATCGGGAAGACCCAATAAATTCTGATGGATTTCCAGCTCGTAAATTCCGTTTATAAAAAGTCCTCCCGAGAATATAAGGTCAATCGTCTGTCCGACCTCGCCTGCGTAGCTGTTTTCAATCGGAATAACCGCAACATCGCAATCGCCGTCTGCTACAGAGTTGTATGCGGATTTGAAATCACGGCAGGAAACTCTGGTGCTTTCGGGAAAAATTCTTCCTGCGGCAATGTGGGCAAATGCACCCTCAACACCGCTGTATGCCACCTTGAGACCGCTTTGCATACGGTACTGGTACGCTTTTGAAACAGACATGAGGTTTTTGATATAGTCAATGTAGTAGCCCTTAAGCACTTCGTCCTCTATCATGGCGGAGTTCTTTCGGATAACCTCATCTTCTCTCTTTTGGTCAAATATGGGAAGTCCGAATTCCTTTTTGTATTCATAGACCATTTCGCTTGCTCTCATTCTTTTTACAAAAAGCTCTGCCATTTTTTGGTCTGCATCATTTATGATGCGTCTTGCTTCTTCCAGTTTGTTTGACATATCCATCATTCCTTTCAAAAACAAAAAACCCCGCTTGCTTAAGTTACAAGTGAGGTTTTAGAACATTATTTTTATAATAACCTTAAAAAATGCTTTTTAATCCCACAAGTAACTTTTTCATAGCAAAATAACCATAGCCAAAATAAAAGACTACGCTAAAGTTAAAGAAATATTTGCTTGTGTTCATAAGAGCCAAGTTCATAATAATTACCTTCAAAATTAAAATTTTTTATTATTTTACCACTTTAAAACGGACTTGTCAAGAAAAAATTAAGATAGTGTGGCAGGATGTAACAAATTGCTCCACAGGATGCGGAGGCTGTTACCAAAAGGTTTTGGATATAATATCAGAGATTATGAGCGGTGCAACTAAATAAAATCAATGGGCTGTAAAAATTTGTTTTTTACAGCCCATTGATTTTTTAATCCTTGTTTATAAGATTTCTCTTAATTTTGTTTGAGGAATTTTTAACAAATGCTTCTTCTCTGATTTTTATTTTTGCAATCTTCTTGTATGCGGGGAGAAGCTTGGTTGCTTCGGACACATCTTTTCGTACCATGGATTGAGCATCGTCGCTTGTCTTTATGGCTTCGCTTTCCCAGTCGGGGAAGATTTCTGCACAAAGTGCGTCCTCAATGCCGTTTTCGTCCTTGACGGAGTATACTACAACTTCCTTTACATAGTCAATTCCCTGAATGTATTCTTCTATTTCCTCGGGATATATGTTCTTGCCGTTGCTCAGGACTATGAGGTTTTTCTTTCTGCCTGTTATAACGAGCAGACCCGCTTTGTTAATATATCCGAAATCACCTGTTTTGAACCAGCCGTCCTCGGAGAGAACTTCCCTTGTAAGTTCAGGCTGTTTGTAGTAGCCGAGCATTACAACATCGCCCTTTACACAGATTTCGCCGATGCCGTCGGGGTCTACATCCTCAAGCTTTATCTCAAGGCATGGAAGTATCATACCTACTGTTGATGGGTCGTTACATTCTATTCTGTTAACGCTTACAAGCGGTGAACATTCTGTAATGCCGTAGCCGTTAAAGAGTACAATGCCGATGTCATCAAAGAACTTGCCCACCTCTGCACGAATGGGTGCACCGCCGCATACTATCTCACTAAGATTACCGCCGAAGTTGTCCAGTACAGACTTAAAGAGCTTACGGCGAATGTCAATGCCAACCTTTCTGAGACCGTTGCTTACGGCAATAAGCACCTTAAAGAGACCGTCAATTTTCTTTTCCTTAAGTGTTGCCCAGATTTTCTTGTAGAAAAGCTCTGCAAATGCGGGAACAAGATATATATACTCGGGCTTGAATGTATTGAGGTTCTTAAGCACATTTGTGAGCTTATCGTTGATGCAGAGTGTAACTCTTTTGTGGATTGCCACGAGAATTCCCGGTATAGCCTCATAGGTGTGGTGATACGGAAGCACACTAAGGCAGGAATCTAAAACCTTGCTTGCCTGCAGACCGTAGAATATACCGCTTTTTATGTTGTGCTCGGAGAGCATTACACCCTTTGAATTGCCTGTTGTACCCGAGGTATATACAAGCATCTTGAGCTCGTGGGGGTCTGAGGCGAGCTTTTCGTATTCGCGGTTGCCCTCTTCATAGAGCTTCTTTCCTTTTTCGAGAAGCTTGTCGTACGAAAGGAACTCACCCTCGTCTTCCTGCCTGTCAAGACCTACAAAGTATTTGATATTGGGGAATTTGTCTCTGTTTTCCTGGAAAAAGCCTTCAAACTTCTTCGCGTAGAATATAAGCTCGCTTTCGCTGTTGTTGACTACATTGATGATGTCTGTTTCGGGAAGCTCCTTGTCTACGGGTACATAAACGCCTGCACTTTTGAGTACAGTAACATAAATACATATCCACTTGAAGCTGTTAATGCCTATGTTTGCAATATGGCTTTTTCCAAAGCCAAGGTCATTCAGCGCTGTGCCAAGATACTCGGTGATGAGACGGAACTGGGAGAAGGTAACCTCCTTGATTTCCTTTTTTTCATAATACTTATAAGCAATTTTGTTTCCGCTTTCCTGGGCGGCAAGGTCAACCATGTGGCGAATGCTGTCAAACGGCTGAACCTCATAGGGTTTTAGCTTGTCAATATTCATAATTTACCTCCAAACGCATCTAATGTTACACATTATTATACATCATTATCGGTATTATGTCAATAATTGGTTTTAAAAGTACTCTTTCATAAGCTCCATTTCGTTTTTGGCGTCTGTAAGAGCTTCCAAAAGCTGTCTTACAGAGCACCCAGCGGGTGCAGTAGCGATAGTTGCCGCCGCATTGTAAAGTGTGGGATGAAGCATTTCGTCATCGGTTGCCAAAGCCTCGTTTTGCATATCCTCGATGATAGTGCGGACGGATGCAAATATTGTGTCTGTTTTGGAAAGAGGCATTAAGGAGCTTATTATTTCCTCAGTGCGTCTTATGTATGTGTCCAGAATTTTTTCCATTTTGATAACCTCCTGATTTCTACCTAATATTATAATGACTGTAAGCAACTGTGTCAATACTTAGCCTGTTATGTAAAGTTTTTTGCAGATTTTTATTGACAAGGCGGATTTTCTATGATATCATCATAGGGAATATTGAATATCAAAGACTTTGAAGGAGAGTGCGTTTGTCAGGCTCTTTTTAGAGAGATGACGGTTGGTGCAAGTCATTAAAGACAGACAGATTGCTGTAGCTCCCGAGTCGGAAGGAAGAACGCCTCTGGTTATTAGACCCTTCCCGAGAATGCTGCGTAAGTGCATAGGGCTTGATGGAGTCCGAAGGGGTGTCGGAGTAACTACCGATGCAATTTGAGTGGTACCGCGGGTATGAACTTTGCTCGTCTCAAAGACTATTGTTATTCTTTGGGGCGATTTTTTTCGTTTTCAAAGAAACCGAAAGGAGAAAGCATGATGGAAGAAAAAATGACAGGCCTTGACTTCAAGATAAGCGAGGTTGCTGCCAGAATTAAGGAACTAAGGCAGATTGACGGTATATCCGTTGAGACAATGGCTAACCTCACAGGCGTATCAAGAGAGGAATATGCTTCATGCGAGGCAGGCACACATGATTTGAGCTTTGCCTTTATTTACAGATGTGCACTTGCGTTCAAGGTAGGTGTTACAGATATTATTGAGGGTGAGAGTGCAACACTTCAGTCCTTTACCGTTACACGCAGAGGCGAGGGACAGAAGATAGATCAGGCACACGGCATGGTTTATCACAGCCTTGCATCCAACTTCAAGAACAGAGTTTCTGAGCCTCTTTATGTTCATGCAATCTATGACGAAGATGCAGAGAGAGGCGATATCGACCTTACAACTCACGACGGACAGGAGCTTGATATTGTACTTAAGGGTAACCTCAAGGTGCAGATTGGCTCGCATACAGTTGTTCTTCAGGCGGGAGATTCGGTTTACTTTGACAGCTCCACTCCCCACGGCATGATTGCAGTAGGCGGAGAGGACTGCGAGTTCTACGCTATTGTTCTTCAGGGCAAGGAGAAGATTGCCAAAGAGGAAGAAAAGGATGTAATGCTCAGCTCTAAGTTCAAACCTCATCAGTCATATAAGAGAGTATATCACGACTTTATTGATACGGTTGAGGACGAAAACGGCTCGCTTGTATCCATCAGCTTCAAAAATGAGGATAAGTTCAACTTTGCATACGATGTTGTGGACAAGATTGCCGAGCGTAAACCCGACAAGCTTGCAATGGTACATCTCAGTAAGGATAAGGTTGAAACAAGGTTTACCTTCCTTGATTTTAAGAGAGAGTCTGCAAGATGCGCTAACTATTTTGAATCAATCGGCATAACACGAGGCAGCAAGGTTATGCTTGTGCTTAAGAGACACTATCAGTTCTGGATTGCAATTCTTGCACTGCACAAAATCGGTGCGGTTGCGATACCTGCATCAAATCTTCTTCAGGAGCACGACTATTCCTACCGCTATGAGGCGGCAGGCGTTGATGCCATACTTTGCAGTGCGGACGGCGATATTGCTCATCAGGCGGAG
>JAZREC010000276.1:0-6507 GCA_045660605.1 Clostridia bacterium | reverse complement strand
GCCCTCCCGAATAAAAACGCCATAGATCTATTTTAACCAAAGGAGAATTGAAAATGGCACAAAAAGAATATCGTGATGTTGTAACCCCGGAGTTCCGTCTTGTTTTCCCGAACATCTTTGAACCCAAATCTTTCGATGACGGCAGCGAACCCAAGTATCAGTTTATTGCAGTCTTCCCGAAAGACGCTGACCTGACCGAAGTCCGCCAGCTCGTCAAAGACAAGTACAACGAAGCCTTCCCCAAAGGCGCAAATAACGCACACTCTCCCTTCCGTGAAGGTAACGAAAAAGTCGATGATTGGGGCGAAGTCTTCAAAGACGCAACCTACATCCGCTGTACCTCCAAACGCAAACCCTCTGTCGTTGACAGCAACAAGGTCGCTATCACAGACGCCGATTCTGTCTATTCCGGATGCTACGCCCGTGCTGTAATCAGCGCATACTCCTACGACCGCACCGGCAATCGTGGGGTATCAATCAGCTTCTCCGCTATCCAGATTACCCGCCACGGCGAAAAGCTCGGCTTCGACAGCAGCAAGCTCGTCAATAAATTCGGAGCAGTCGATACCGCTGACGCTTTCAGCACCAACGACCCCTTTGCCGCTGCTGACGCTAAAAACAACGAAGACCCCATGTGGTGAGGATTGTAAATGCGTAAGCTGACCATAGATTTTGAAACTCGAAGCACCGCTCCGATTAAGACAGTCGGAGCGGCAGCCTACGCTCAAGACCCTACGACGGAGGTCATCTGCCTTGCTCTGAAATGGGAGGGTGAAGACCCGGTGATTTGGTACCTCCCGAAGTTCGAGGAACTTATCCCCGCCGAAAAGGTATGGGACGGCAGTATTCCGCTTGTGTCGGGGAGCGATGTAAAAAGGATGATAGCCGAAGCCGACATCATCGAGGCCCACAATGCACAGTTTGAATACTTTATCTGGAAGTATGTCATGTGCCGTTACGGCTTTGAGATGTTCGACGCCCGTAAGCTTCGTTGTTCCGCTGCCAAAGCCTGTACCTACGGTTTTCCCAGAGACCTTGCGAGTGCGTGTGCCTGTGCGGGTGTGGCACAGCAGAAGGACAAAGAAGGCTCACGCCTTATGCTGAAACTCTGCAAGCCCCGCCGCCCTCTGAAAGCGGATAAACTCCGTGACTCCGATTGGGAAACAAGGCTGTATTGGCACGAGAACCCGATGGAGTATGTCCGCCTCGGTGAATACTGCTTGCAGGATGTGAGAGCAGAGGAATCGCTTTCCAAAGCACTCCCCGAGTTGACCGCTTTTGAGCAGAAGGTTTGGTACTTGGACTTGCTTATCAACGACCGTGGAATCGGTGTCGATACCGAAACTGTGGACGCTGTTCTGGAAGTTCTCGACCATCACTCTGACGATATGCGGGCGGAGTTCTCCCGAATGACCGGGCTGGAATCTCCGACACAGCGGGACGCTACGCTGAAGCACCTGATAGCACTCGGTGTGCAGATGGACGGGCTGACCAAGAACGATGTAGAGGAAGCCCTTGCCACGACCGAAAACGAAACGGCGAAACGAATCCTTGAAATCCGTAAGTCATTGTCCAAATCATCCACCGCCAAGTATGCGGCGTTCAAAAATGCAGCAGGAACTGACGGCAGAATCCGTGGGTGCTTCATGTACTACGGAGCGGGTACAGGACGCTGGGCGGGCAGAATCGTTCAGCCGCAGAACTTTCCGAGAGGCGGATTGTCAGAATCTGAAATCCAAACCGCTATCGAGCTGTTCCGAACCCGTGATGCCTTTATGGTCAATCAGTTTTTTGATGTGACCGAGGCGGCAAGCTCCATCCTTCGGGCAATGATTGTACCGAAAGCAGGACATGACTTTATCTGTGCGGACTTCTCTGCTATCGAAGGGCGTGTACTGGCATGGATTGCAGGAGAGGAAACGGCACTCGATGTGTACCGCAGGGGCGACGACCCGTACAAGGTTGCGGCGTCCGCTATCTACCATGTACCATACAACGAAGTCACTAAAGCCCAGCGTCAAATCGGCAAGGTCGCAGAACTGGCACTCGGGTATAACGGAGGAACCGGAGCGTTTGCGGCAATGGCGGCAGGTTACGGAGTTTCCGTCCCCGACGCAGAAGCCAAAGACATTATCAAGAAATGGCGTGAGTCCCGACCGATGACCGTCAGACTTTGGACGGAATTGGAGAAAGCGTGTACCGCAGCAGTCTTGAATCCGGGAGTATGTTACAGCTACCGTGCTGTGAAGTTTATAGTCCGTGGCGGTATGCTTGCGGTGAAACTTCCGAGCGGCAGATGTCTGTGGTACGCCAATCCGAGAATCGAACCCAGACAGAAGAAATGGGGAGAAGTTCAGGACAGTTTGTGCTACGACGGCGTCAACAGCACGACAAGGAAATGGGGAACCCTGGAATTGTACGGAGGACTGCTGGCGGAAAACATCACACAGGCGACATCGAGAGATTTGCTGGTGAATGGTATGATGAACGCTGAACCGGAGGGGTACCCGGTCGTACTCCACGTCCACGACGAGGCGATGGCGGAAGTCCCGACCGGCTTCGGGAGTGTTGAAGAATTTGAAAAATTACTTTGCAAAAACCCGGAATGGGCGGATGGCTTACCGCTGAAAGCCGAAGGTTGGAGAGGGAATCGGTACAAGAAATGACAAATTTGGAATGTTACGGACAGTACAGCAGTCTCCGTGAGAAATGCAAAACTTGCAAATATACCAAGTATTGCAAGGAGACTACCTTTGAGTCGGAGGCAGACGCATGTCCGAACTACGATGAATTGAAAAAGCTGCAGATAGAGCCTCTGCCGCTTACAGAAACGCAGAGTCGACTGTTCACCTACAACGAGGTACTCGGACTGCTCCGTTGGTTCACTACACTTACCCCCGGAGTCCTGCGGGCATTAGCGGACGCCTTTAAAGCAGGAACATTGCGAGAGGGTTCAGTCACATGGGCGGCGAAGCGGTTGAGAATCAGCAAGCAAGCATTATCGAAAACAATCAAAAGAGGCGTGAAGAAGCACCCTGAAATCGCCAAGTGCTTTTACCGCCGAGAGGAGAATAAAAAATGAAAGAAATCAAAGATAGCGGAGCCCGTCAAGAGTTCAAGTCCGGGGCTGTCCGGGATGTAAGTTACGATAAACCCCGCCCCGACCTTATCAGTCCGTTCTTCATGGAGCGTCTGGGTCGTCATCTGGGGCAGGGTGCGAAAAAGTACAGTGCGTGGAATTGGGCGAAGGGCATACCGAACAGCCGTTGCTACGAAAGCCTCATGCGCCATTTGACACAGTTTGCCAAAGGCGACACCGACGAAGACCATTTGGCGGCCGCGGCTTGCAACCTGATGTTTATGATACACAACGAGGAAACAGCGGAGCAGGGCTGTTACCTGACACAGAAAGAGGGACTGCTGGCAGATATGCCGATATTCAACCATACGGAGGTGAGCAATGAAGCGTTGTCGTAAGTGCGGTAAAATAATGATGGTGCAGTTCAGTTCTCCGTTCATCACGAACTATGTGTGCAAAAAATGCAACACAGCGGAGCATGAAATCAAAGACGCCTATTATCCCTTTAAGGCCATGAACAAAAGAAAAGCGAGGAACTACGCATGAAATTCCGTAAAGACCGAATCGAGTATTTGAGACAGAGAATCTCCCTTGCCGACGAAGCGTATTGGACGCAGGGCGTGTCTGACATCAGCGACGCTCAATACGATAAATTTGTGGAGGAGTTGAACTCCCTCTGCGCCGTTAATGAAAAAATCCAAAGCCCTGCGGTTACATCCGTAGGAAAAATCGAGCACCCCGTACCCATGCTGTCAATGTGGAAAACCTACGACATCGAGAGCGTTTTGAAATGGTACGAGAAGTACAACGGCGGAAGCGACTTGATTGTAATGCCGAAGTACGACGGTATCGCCCTTGCGCAGTACGGCGAGAAAATCGCCACCAGAGGCGACGGCAAAGTCGGAGAGGATGTAACATGGGTTCGGGAGCATTGGGACTTACTCAACTCCCCGCATCCTGAAACATTGTACGGGGAGATGGTCTGTACCTACCGTGACTTCGAGGCGTTGAAAGACTGCGGGTACAAGAATCCGAGAAACGCCGTGTCCGGAATTATGAACAGCCTTGACCCTGAAATTCAGGAGAGGGCAGTTTTGCTGACCTTTGTGGACTACCGCTCCAATTACCGACTGATACCGAGGGGGAGCGTGAACGCCGAAGCCTTACAGGACGCCGTAGACTTCCTCGGTAAATTGTGCCGGAATTACCCGATGGACGGAGTCGTGTTCCGATTGGCGGACGAGGTGCGCTTCTATAAACTCGGGCACACCGACCACCATTGGAGAGGGCAGATAGCGTTGAAGTTCAAAAACGCTTCTACTGAAAGTATCATCGAGGCGATTGAATGGCAGGAGAAAAACGGCACAATCACCCCTGTAGCTCATATCGCACCGGTCACATTGGACGGAGTTGAAATCCACCGCTGCACTCTCCATAATTATGTCAGAGTCATAGCCGATGACATCCGGGTCGGAGACCGTTGCGAAATCGAGCGAGCGGGCGGAGTGGTTCCGAAGATAGTGAAAACATGGCACGAGGCGCACGATGGTTTTCCGACGACTCGAATACCGGGGGTATGCCCGACTTGCGGAGGCTCTTTAGAAAACATAGGTTGCAGACTGTACTGTCCGCATTGCGATAAATGAGGAGGAGGATATGAGAATACCGAGAGAGATAGTTGCAGCAGTCAACGCCCTGCTGAAACCCTACGGGCAAGAGTTCGACCCTGTACAGGCGGAGCAAAAGTATATGACCTACAAGGAAGCGGCGGCGTATACGAGGCTGTCGAAGCAGACTCTGCAAAAAGCGGTGAGGGACGGAAAACTCCCGAAGCCGTTTTGCCCGACGGGAGGCAGGACTTCAATAGTCCTGTTTTTGAAAAGCGACATCGACGCTTTCATCACGGGCAAATGCTGACGATACAAAAATACCACAGACTTGAAATCTGTGGTATTTTTTTATTCTGAAAATTCAGCAAGTAACTCTTTGACCCTGTCGAGCGGAATGTGGTAAGCGAGTTCGGAGAGCTTTGAGCGGAGCTTGGCTTCTTCGCTATCGGAGTCATTGAGGGACAGGAACAGCGGGAGTTTTGCAAGGGCACGAGCTTTGGATTGAATGGAGTCGTGCCGGGAGTAGTGCTGTGTCATTTCAGGGGTGAGATGACCGACAATGGATTGCACCGTGGTAATGGGTATTCCGGCTTGTCCTGCGTAGAAACAGAACACATGGCGCATGGAGTGGAGGTCTTTGACTGATACTGCACGACGCCCTTCTATTTTCTTGACGTTCTCAATGCCGAGGCGGTCGAGGAGAGCTTTGACTTTGGAGGAGACGGAGCACTTGGAGTGCAAATAGAGGTAAGCGTGTTCAGGGAATATGTACTCTGAAACACGGGGCTTTGAAAAGATGTACTGTTCGAGGGGTTTGGTGAGCGGGATTTCGAGCCACACTCCGGTCTTGCGTCGTTTGTGCCGTATGCACCCGAGGCGAGAGTCAATCTCATCCCATTTAAGGGTACAGATGTCGCCTTCGGTCAAGCCGGTCAGAGCGGCTACAGTGAAGAGGGGATGGCAAAAGGGGTCATCTTTAATACCTTCCCGAATCTGGGCGAGCTCTTCCTCTGTGAAAATCTCACGGGGTGTGCTTTCATTGGCAGGGAGGACGACATTATCCATGGGGTTGAGAGCGAGCCCGGCATCTTCACCGAGGACACGGAAAACCCATTTGATTATCGTTGCAATGGCCTTTATGGTTTTCGGGGCGATGAGCTTTGCTTTTTGAGTGTACTGCTTGACCTTGATTACCGACTTTTCCCGGGACATGGTTCTCCTGCGGTATTGAACGGAGCTTGCGATGGACTTGTCGAATTTGCCGTTCTGAACGAGGTAGGAGATGTAAGCCTCACAGTGAGCCTTACGGACTTGAGCGAGGTGTTCGACTTCGGGGAAGGTTGCGGACATGAACGCATGGAAATCGTCCCAATATCGGTTGGACTGCTGCATGTATTTGGCGGAGGGAATTTTTTTAGCGGGCTTTTTGAAAGCGAGGCGTGAAGCGTTTTCAAGCAGCACAGGCGCAGCACCGGTGAGTTCGGAGCGATAGTCTTCGATGATGGATTTTACAGTTTTGTGGGCTCTGACCTCTTCGACTTTTTTTCGGATGTCGGCTTCAAATTTTTCTGCTTGTTTCAGGGTTTCGCAGTTGACGCAGACTCCCGAATACGATTTATTGTTGACATAGAAACGGTAGTGCCACTTACCGGAGCGAACTTTTACTGGCATAATAATCTCCTTGTTTAACATAGTGTGTTTTTGTTTAAACACCGCAACCCTGATATAGCACAGAAATTGCACAACGCTTTTGAGGAGTTCTGTGGAAAAACCATCTTTTGAGGTAAAAAAATGGGGTGGTAGACCGGACTTGAACCG
>JAZREC010000275.1:0-2986 GCA_045660605.1 Clostridia bacterium | reverse complement strand
TTTAACTTTTGGCTTAATTTTTTTAAGTAATATCTTCTGACAAATGAAAAGTTCGAAAATATTCTCATAGTAAACACAATTATTACCGCATAGTATAAATCCAAATCAATTTTCTTTCCCAAAAAGACCATAACAGCCGCAAGAATTGAATTGCCGAAAAATCCTGTTACAAATACCGAGAGGCTGAATTTATCCCTCAAAAGCGACTTATATGCGCCCATTACGGAGTCAATTGCGGAAATAATGATTATTGATGCATAGCTTATGAGCATAGGCGGAATATATAAATCAAATGCTATTGCCGACAGTATGCCGACTATGGTTGCAACTAATATTATTATCATTTTTCCACCTGCTTTTCACTCTTTTTTGCATATGTAAATGCAATACTTCCTGTAAATTTATCTATTTTTATATTTTCATTTTTTGTAACATTTACACCTATTCTGTAGAGCCTCAAAACATCGAGAACTCCGCCCCTTATATTAAGACCGGATTCAAGAGGGCTACTATCGCTTATTGCCTTTATCTCAAAGGGTGAGGTACATCTTTTGTTATTTACCATTATTGTGTTTCCTACACATCTTATAGTGGAAAGTGCATATAGCCTTTCGCCGTTGATTGATACTGCCTCTGCACCTGCACCGTAGAGCTCGTTTACAACGCTTCGTAAATCTGCATCGTGAACTATATAGCTTTCTGTATTTTCATTCTGCGACTGAGCATCTGTACTGTCCGAAAGGGTTAATACAATGCCCGGACCCTCTACTGCAGTGAGCGCGGATACAAGAAGGGACTTTTCAAGCTCTGCCTTAAGAGCGCTTGAGCCGCTGTCTTTGGACGCGGCATCCTTTCTGTATATATCAATATCGCTTGTAAGCTGCATATTTTCTTTTTTTAAGTTTATTATTTCTTCGTTTGCATTTATAAGCTCGTTTTCCAAATCCTGTATTCTCTTAAGCTCCTGAGAGTCCATGCTGTTGTTTCTTGTTACGCTTTTGTACTGAAGAGTTATCGAAAATGCAAGCAGGAAGCACAGGCACGCAATAAGAATCTGTACTTTTTTTCTAAGCATTGCCTCAGTTTCCTCCTTCGTATATTACATTAGACGGGTCGGAAACATTGATTTTTCCGCCTCGTATTTCCCCAAGTTCTTTAAGAACTGCATTCAAACACTTGAGCTTGTAATCAAGCTGATAGCTGTCGCCAAGAATTACTGTTGTATCCGATGTAAGCACGACATACAGGCTTTCAATATCCGATATGTCTATCTTTTTAGTATTAGGCAGTATCTTATTGTCATTAAGCGCAGCAAGAAGCTCAGTTATTATCAGTGTTTTTTCTTCGTTTTTGCCTTCTATCTTTTTACCTTTTTTGACATTTTTTACTGCAAAGCCCGATATGACGGCTTTCTTGGGTCTCATATCCTTTGACTTTGTTATACTAAGTATTCTGCCGTCTGTTCCAAGTCCCACATAACTGCCCGAAAAAGCAATATATGCCACCTCTACGGACTCCTTTACCTCTATTTGTACTCTTGAGAAAAACTTTCGTTTGACATCTACTTCTTCCACATATCCAAGCGAAGACACTCCATCCTCTGCCTTGCTTTTATTCATCAAAAACAGATTGCTTCCTTTTTTTATACCGGAAGCCGTTATAATCTCCTTGTCAGTAAGAACGCTGTTTCCTGTCACCGTAATATCCGTAATATTAAAAATCGGGGTAAAAAGGATAGCACTAACCAAGACCAATATTGCAATAAAAAGCAATACGGCATTTCTTCTTCGTATTCTCGGAGCAACCTGAGATTTTGTTTTTTTAGAAGGCATCGTCTGTTTCAATCCTCTCTATATGAGCACCTATGCTTGTGTATTTTTGTTCAAATTTTTCATAACCGCGGTCTATATAATGTATACATCCGAGCCTTGATTCTCCTTCACAGCTCATCATCGCTGCCGCAAGCGCCGCACCCGACCGCAGGTCGCACACAGATGCAGTTACGGGGTTTAAGCTTCTTACTCCGCGAACCGATGCGGTACGGCGGTATATTCTTATATCTGCACCCATATCCACAAGTGTCCTTGCAAGGCAAAATCTGTTTTCGAATATATTCTCTCTTATAAGGCTTACGCCCTCCGAGAGTGAAAGTGCAGTCATTACAAGCGACTGCATATCTGTTGCAAAACCCGGATAGGGAGCTGTAACCAAAGTTATTCCTCCCTTTAGTCTGCCCGTTTTTTGTGCCTCTATCAAACCATGGCGTATGTTTATTTCCATTCCGCATTTTTTCAGTATATTTATGTAGCTCTGCAAATGGCCGGCATCTGCGTTTGAAATTGTGAGACTTCCGCCCGAGCACGCAAGTGCCGTAAGATATGTGGCGGTATCTATTCTGTCGGACATTACCGTGTACTGCGCTCCTTGAAGCGAAGAGGTACCCTTTATTACTATTACAGAAGTACCCGCACCTGTTATGTGGGCACCCATGGAACTCAGCATCTCCTGAAGATCCTTTATTTCGGGTTCTCTTGCACTGTTTATTATCCTTGTTGTGCCGTCAAGCGATGCCGCAAGAATCATTATATTCTCGGTAGCTCCGACAGACGGAAACCTCAGACTTATATCGCACGGCTTAAGCTTATCTGCCGTGCAGGAAATCTCGCTGGGGCTTATCTCTACGGTAGCACCCAGTGTCCTGAGGGCATCCAGATGTATATCAACGGGTCTTAAACCAATGTTACATCCGCCCGGCTGAGATACCGTAAAGCCTTTGCACCGAGACAGCAGTGCACCCGTAAATACAAACGATGCGCGTATACGGCTCATAATATCAGACGGTATTTTGCTGTTTATTTCTCCCGAGGAATCAATGGTAGGCGTTCCTGAAGAATACTCCGCTCTGCACGCGATACACCTTAATATCTCCATTGCATCATGTACATCGGATATATCGGGGCAATTTTTTATAACAGTTACACCTGTG